>JAULUX010000090.1:1468-18957 GCA_032111385.1 Bacteroidia bacterium | reverse complement strand
GGATGGTGGTTACCGTATCGCAGGTACAATTGAAACTTTGCGTGCTCAGGAATACTGAATCCGTTGCGGGATTTCGCTCCAGCTCGGGGTCGGCCTGGAAGCAATCCGAGATCTTGAAAATTTTGAACCGGTTGTTCTGGCTTACGGATGCGGAAACCGCGGTGATCCAGGTCCGTGTGATTCCCGAAGCGGGATCGGTGGTGACGACCGAGTATTGTCCATTCAGGAAACTCAGGCTGTTCCTGACATTGACGACCCGGGTGACACTGTCTTTCAAGCCCTCGGAGTCGGTGACTACATAATGCAACAGGTATTGTCCGACCGAGTCCTTGTTGACTGAACCGCTGACGACCACCTGGGAGGTCAAAATACCATCTTCCTCGTCACCGGCGGTGAAACCGGGTTCGACGTAGTTGGTATTCAAGGTTAGTGAGAAAGGGGAGGAGCCAACCAGGAAAATGCGGGGGGCAGTATTCTCCTTGCGCTTGACCCGAAGGTTGAATGTACGGGTAACCAGTCCACCCTGGGGAGTCGTACCCCGAACCGTGATGGTGAATGTCCCTGTATCGGCGGTGGCGGAGGAGCGGATGGTCTGGATGGCGCTTTCACCGTCGTTCAATTGGGAAGGATCCAGGCGTATCTCCGTGCCGTTAGGTACGCCTTCAGTGACCAGGGAGACCGTTTCGTTGTCACCCCCAAGGTAAAAAACACCCATTTCGCGTTGAATGCTGTCGCCAAGGACGATGGTGGTGTCTCTCATTCCTGTTATTTTGAATTCCATGGGGCCTAAGGTCTCCTGTTTTTGACAGGAATTCAGAAGGGGTACTGCCAGACTGAGCAAGAGGATGCAGAAGAGGTATTGTGTGTTTTTCATAAACTCATGCCCAAATGGTGGAACAGGAAGGTGAAGATATCGCTTTGTTCATCGAGTGATTTACTGAGGGGCTTACCGGCGCCGTGCCCGGCATCGGTGTCCACCCTGATCAGAACAGGGAGCGTGCCGGATTGCATCTCCTGCAATCGTGCGGTGAACTTGAATGAGTGTCCCGGTACTACACGGTCATCGTGGTCGGCAGTGGTCACCAGTGTGGCAGGATAAGAAGTACCCGGTTTCAAATTGTGTAGGGGACTGTAAGCCAAAAGTGCTTTGAATTCTTCGGGATTATCACTGCTGCCGTAATCACCCGTCCATGCCCAGCCAATGGTGAATTTTTGAAAGCGCAGCATGTCCATCACACCTACAGCAGGAAGGGCCACACGGAACAGATCGGGGCGCTGTGTCATGCAGGCGCCAACAAGCAATCCACCATTGGACCTGCCACCGATGGCCAGTTTTGAAGGTGCTGTAAACCCTTCTTTGATCAGGTACTCGGCAGCCGCAATGAAATCGTCAAATACATTTTGCTTGTTCAGCTTGGTCCCCGCCTTGTGCCAGGGTTCACCGTATTCACCCCCTCCCCGTAAACTTGGCATGGCGAATAGGCCGCCCTGCTCCAGGAAAACGATCCGTTCGGCTTTGAATTCCGGGGTCTTGCTGATGTTGAATCCTCCATAACCAAAGAGTAGGGTGGGATTGTCACCCCTCAATTCAACTCCCTTCTTGTGTACAATGAACATGGGAACCCGTGTACCGTCTTTGGAGGTGTAAAACACCTGCTTGGTTTCAAAGCGGGCGGGGTCGTAGGGGAGAGGGGCCTTGAACTGTATACCCATCCTGGCCGTGTTCAGGTGATAGCGGTAAACCGTGGAAGGCATGGTGAACGTAGAAAATGAATAGAACATGACCGTATCCTCGGGCGAGCCGCTGATCCCATCCACGGTACCTAGTCCGTCGAGCGGGATTTGATGGGTTTTGACACCCTGCATGTTGTAAACATTCAATCGGCTGCTGGCATCCTGCATGGTGTGGAGAACGACGTTTTTCCAGCAGATGGTAGCGGAGCGGATGATCTGCTCTTGCTCGGGAATGAAATCTTTCCACTTGTCCGGGGAAATATCGGATGGGTTAATGAGCACGAGTTTGTTGCGTCCCGCCTTGAAATTGGTCAGGAAGAGCAGGTCTTTCCCGATGGTGCCCACCAGATCAAAATCATGGTCGAAACTCTTGACAACTGCAACCGGCTTACTACCTGATCTGGTCAGATCCTGGATGAAGAGATTATTCCCCGAAGTGGATTCGCTACCGCTGATGACCAGGTAACGCTGGTCGTGGGTGACCGAGGCGCTGAAATTACGGCGCGGATGCTCCCTGTCCTCCCAGATCAGTGAATCTGCACTTTGCTGAGATCCTAATTTATGGTAGTAGATCCGGTGGTATTCATTGGCCTTGCTTCCCGACCCGGCATCGGCATAGCGACTGTAATAAAACCCGTCCTTGAACCAGGCGATATTGCTGAATTTAACACCGGTCAATACCTCCGGAAGCGATTTCATGCTCTTGACTTCCTTGATGCGGATGGTGTTCCAGTCGCTTCCCGCTTCGGAGACCTGAAAAGCAAGGTGCGACCCATCGGGGGAAGGAACGGTCTGGGCCAAGGAAGTTGTCCCCTTTTCCGATAGCCGGTTGGGGTCGAAATACGAGAATGGAACGTACTCCAACGATTTCATGTAGAAAAGCACAGGCTGGTTTTGGTTGACGTCCTGCCGGAAATAGAAATAACTTGAACCGCAGCGGAATGGAGCTGAAAAACGAACAAAGTTCCAGTGGTTTTTCATCCGGCTTTTCAAACTATCCCGGAAAGGGATTGTTTGAAGAAAGGATTCTGTCAACTTGTTCTGCTGTAAAACCCAGTCCTTCGTTTCTATCGAATTGTCGTCCTCGAGCCAACGGTATGGGTCTTCAACAGCAGTACCGTGGTAAGTGTCGACCTGATTAACTTTCTGAGCCTTGGGATAGCTTATCGTCGAACCGGGCTGTGCACTGACCCGAGCCACAGGAAGAACAATCAACAAGGAGAGACATGACCGGAAGAAGATGGTTGACAACATAGGATTCAGTAAGACAACAAAAATAGGTTGGAATCCCAACCGACCGTTCAATACATCCGGCCAACGCCCGAATTACCGACTTTTGCATCCTCAGCCATGATCCGGACCTTGCAGTTTTTCCACAGGGAGCAGGAGGCCGGAAGTCTTTCCGGTAAATCGCCTGTACACCGTTCCGGATCTTCTCCACGCCTATCCGTTCACCATACGGTAAGGACCATCCGAAACTATCCCGGGCATACCGGGTCGGTTTTCACGTCAAGGGCTTACTTCCTGGCGCTGGAGGAGGGTGGACCCGAAAACGTAGTTTACCGTTACGTGTGCGTACATGATGGCGACGAACTGATCGGAGTTTTCCATTTCCAATTGATACCCGTCAACCGGAAAAATCTCTTGTCGCGCATACGTGACAGGCCGTATCATCGCCTTTTTTCGGTGTTGTCCAGGATGCTGGATATACTCTTGTGCAATAACCTGGTTTCAAGCCGGAAGAACGTTTTGCTGATTTCCGGAAATGCCTGTATTACGGGGCCCTATGGCCTGGCCTGTGAACAGGGGAATGAAAGCAGGATGGCGTCATGCCTGAACGATGCGATTACGCTCGTTCAAGGCGAGACTGAAAGTGCATTCAAGGTCATCGGCATGGTCACCAAGGACTATCCTGAGGGTCACAACCCGCACAGAAAACTGATCAGCCATCGCCGGTTCATGCGCTTGCACATGGATGCTGTAATGAATATGGAGATCAGGGAGCAGTGGTCTGAACTTGCCGATTATGCGGGCGACCTGTCATCGAAGTACCGGATGAGGTTCAACAAAGCCGTGAAAAAAATCGAGAAATGCGAGTGGAAGGAACTCGATGAAGAAGCGATGCAAACGAGCAGGAAGGCCATAGACAACCTCTACCTGCAGGTCCAGGAAAATGCCCCTTTACGTTTGGTCGACAACTCCGCATCCTACCTCATTTCGCTGAAAAGACACCTGAAAAAGGATGTCAGGTTCATGGCTCTGTATGAAAATGGGAAAATGCTTGCTTTCATCACCGCTGTCCGGAATGGCGGGGAATTGGAAGCGCACCACATTGGCTTTGACTACGCGATCAACAAAAGCCATTCGCTCTACCTGAACATCCTGTATGCCTACATAGGACTTGCCATCGACCTCAAATGCCGTTCGCTTTGCATGGGACGAACAGCAATGGAGATCAAATCGACTGTCGGAGCGGTTCCCTGTGACTTTGAAACCCATTTAAGGCTGGAGAACCCGGTATTGAACAGCTGGGTCAGATGGATGCTCCCGGAGAAAAAGGGGCAAAGGGACTGGACCCAGCGGAACCCCTTCCGATGAATGCCTACCTTATTTTTCGAGACGTTTACCCTTTCGTTGACAGGCATTGACAAAAAAGGCCGTGTCAAGGCATCTGCCTTTTGTAAATTGTCTTGAAACCAAACAAATGAACGCCTCCGTGTTGTTACGAGCCGGATGGATCTTGTGCCTTTTTCTGATTCAGCTGCACCCGTTGAGTGCAGACGGTATTGAAATCCATCCTCCGCGCATGAAACCGATGCTGAACAAGCAGGCGGTAACGGCATATCCAAATCCGTTCGACGACTACACCACACTAACTTACAAGCCCGAAGAAACAGGGTTTGTACGCATTGCACTCTATTCCTCGCAAGGGAATCTTGTTGGAGAAATCTACAACGATCTGGTGGATGGAGGTTCGGTTTACCAATTCCGGCTGACCGGAGAAGAATTGGATTCCGGTGTGTATTGGTGTTCCATTGAAACGAAAAAAGAAATAGTTAGACAAAGACTCGAAATAATCCGGTAAGAATCTGCCGGAATAAAAAGTGTGTGTTTTATGGTTTGATTGGGTAAGTGGGGCTCCCTCGTGGGCCCTGCTTGCTTTTTATCCCTTTCCTATTCGTCGCCGGAGACCAATCCACCGAATAAACCGCCCAATCCGCGTGATTCCTCTCTTCGGGCACCAAAGCGGGAGGCCGCTACGATACGGTCGGCCAAGCGTGAAAAAGGAACACTTTGCAGATAAACCAGTCCCGGTCCGGTTAGGTGCGCATAAAACAAGCCTTCACCACCAAAAAGTGAGTTTTTGAAGCCCCCGATGAACTTGATGTCATAATCGATACTGGGTTCAAATGCAACCAAACATCCGGTATCGACACGCAAGGTCTCCCCGGCCGCCAATTGTCGTTTCAGGATCGTTCCTCCAGCATGGATGAAGCAATTGCCATCTCCGGAAAGCTGCTGAAGGATGAACCCTTCGCCTCCGAACAGGCCTGCACCGATGCGTTTGGTGAAAGCGATGTTGATGTCGATTCCCTGGGCTGCACACAGAAATCCATCCTTCTGACACAGGAATCGACCTCCGAAATCCTTCGGGTTAATGGCGATGATCTTCCCGGGGTAGGGTGCGGCCAAAGCCATTTTCCGCTTACCGTTGCCGTTTGAATTGGTGAATGTGGTGATGAAGAAACTCTCCCCGGTGATCATCCTTTTCAACCCTTTGAGAATGCCTCCGCCCGTTCCGGTCTGCATTTCGATTCCCTGCTCCATGTACAGCATGGCTCCGGCCTCCGCCACGATGGCTTCTCCCGGATCCATTTCCACTTCTACAACCTGGATATCATCTCCGATGATTTGATAGTCGATTTCGTGAGCCATTGCTTTTTCGATTGGGTTTAAATTCCGGATTAAAAATCCTGTTTAGCAGGACAAAAATAAGTACCTTAGAGGCATGCGAAGGGTGATTTGTTTTTTCATTTTTTTCACAGTGGCTTCGGCGACTGCCGGAGCTCAAAACCTCAGGCAGGATACACTTTTTGTACCCGGAGCTGTAAGGCAATTCCAATTCCACCTGGAGGAACCTGTTGACCGGATTGAGAACCTGCGTTATGACCAAAGCGGCGAACCGCTCAAGGGCACTCTTTCTCCCGATGGGAAGCGCGTGGTGTTGGACAACTACAAAAAAGGGCAGCGCATCCGGTTCAATGCGGTTTTTCCGGATGGCAGGACCGAAGAATTGGGAAAAAGTCCCTGCTTCATCGATCCCATCCAATACGAACTCTGATCGGTCACAAACCGGAAACGGTTTTGTCTTTGGGATGCTTCACACGAAATGCGAATCGCCGGGAGACGGTCTGACCTGCAGGGATTGACAATTCCCAGCTCACTTCACCCGTCTCTTCATTGAGCTTTGCACCGCTCAGTTCTATGGTTTTCACCTCGATGTCCTTGTTTTTAGAAACCGGGATCTGGTCAAGCAGAATCAGATTGATGGCGTCTTTCCGGGCGTTCTTCACTTGAAAATCGAAAGCAAGTTCACGTTCGCGACTACTCCCCAGCACGCGCTGCGAGCTTTGGTCCTTGAGGCGCTGGCGTTTGACGGTGATGCGTTTGTCCCGTCCAAGTGAAAGTTCAAGCGTATCTCCGGTTACGGCGGGTTGGATACTTGCTTCACCCGTGAAAGTCCCCTCGGAATAGATCCTCGCGACCCCCGGCAAAAGACTAAGCGATTCCCAACCGGAGATCTTTGCCACTAGAAAAGCATCCGCATCGAGCTTCGGCGTGGCGATATGACGGTAGAGAGCAGGCAGCGAGTGCTTTTGCAGATCCACCTGGTATTCCTGGCCATCGGAGGGGATGGTATAAGGCGTCTCAATGGTGAAAACATCACTCAACTGCTGTTGCTCCCCCGAAACGTTTAGGGATTCGATCTCCTTGTCCTTGATACCCATTTCGGCCATGGCAGGCATGGCCATGGGAACACCCTGGTCGAGGTTACGGCTGCCTTTGTAAACCACCGGAGGCATGTAAAAATCTAATAGCCACGGGAAAAGCGTCGGGCGTTGGCTTCCCGACGACGGTTGGTTACCGTGCAGGGAAAGCCTGACCTGGTTCCAGTCTTCGCCGGTCCGCTGCGATACGGTGGCCTTATAGATCAACTCCACCGGACTCGATACGTCCTTGACACGGATATCGTATGAGGGGATCCACGATACACCTGCACCGACGAAATAACTGAAGTCCATTCCGAACTGACCGGCTGAACGTACATCGAGTCGGACGATGATGTTGCCGGTGGGTTGCATCTGCTGTTGACGCAGCTGATTCAATTGCTGCTGCATGCGCTGTACCTGTTCGTTCAACTTCTTTTCGCGCTGCTGAACCTCGAGCTGCTCTTCACGTAGGCCGGTAAGCTTACGGTTAAAGTAGTCCACCACTTGTTCCAGTTTATCGGCTGCAAGGCCGGTGTTGGATCCACCTACGCTCTTGTTGGCCAAAAGCAAATTTTGAGTCTCGGTGTTGACAGCCAGGCGATTCTTCGTTTTACCGAGCAATAGATTCAGCGAGTCGAGTTGCGCTTCGAGCGAAAGGACTTCATTGGACTTACGACTTTCCTGAAGATAATTCTGCTGGAAGCGCACCGCATGCAAAGTGGCATCACCGGAACCTTTCAGCGTGATGCTGGAGGGATCGATGTAAGGTGATAAATGATCGATGACGACTTCTTGTATCCCGGGTTTCAAGACGACAGATGCCGTGCGGCTGATCATCGCTCCCGACAAGTAGACCTTCACCTCACGTACTTCAGAACGATCGATCCAGATTGGTGTCTGGGCGGAAGTGTCGGTGGTCAAAAGGGCGAACAGGATCAATCCGGTCAACAGTGGGAATGGGGTGCGATTCATGCAGGGTATAGGAGTGGGGTTATGATCGGAAAAACGGGACAATTTGCTATTTGGTGTTCATTTTACGGCAGCCGGTGATAAAATCACGGATTGTTCATGAAAAGCCTGAATATGCACACGGCTTATTTCGTTGCAGTAAAAGTAGCAAGAATGCCGGGTAAGGGCCTATTTTTACACCATGATCCTGCAAAGGCTTTCCCTTTTCAATTTCCGGAATTACGAACAGGCCGAATTTACATTCAGCGCAGGAGTGAATGCGCTCACCGGAGCGAACGGGTGCGGAAAAACCAATGTGCTCGACGCCATCCATTACCTGTGTCTGTGCAAAAGCTACTTCCACACCATCGATGCTCCGTCGTTGCGTTTAGGAAGTGGTTTTTTCACTGTGAGCGGAACCTTTGAGCGGGATGGATCGGCTGACGAAATCGTCGTTTCTGTGAAGAACGGTCAGAAGAAAAGTGTCAAGCGGAATCAAAAGGAATACGGCCGTTTGAAAGACCATATCGGGCTTTTGCCTCTGGTGATGGAAGCTCCGGTCGACCAGGAGATCATTCACGGGGGCAGCGAGGAAAGGAGAAGGATGATGGACAGCGTGATCTGTCAGTACGACCACGACTATCTGGACAACCTGATGTCCTACAACCGTCTCTTGCAGCAAAGAAACGCTTTGCTTAAACAAGTGGCCAGGGGTGGCAGCAGCGACTCCTCCTTGTGGCAGGTGTGGGATGAGCAGCTTGCTCATTACGGTCATTGTGTTTACGAGGCCAGAAAAACATTCGTAAAACGGTTTCAGCCTTATTTTGAGTCCCGCTACGAAAGCCTAGCATCCCAGCAGGAATCCGCAGGAATCACGTATGTCAGCCACCTCGATGAAAGTCCTTTGTCTGCACTACTGGACAAAAACCTGCAGAAGGACCTTGTGCTTCAACACACCTCATCCGGAATACACAAAGACGACTTGATATTGAACTTGAACGGCCAACCCATCCGGCGATACGGCTCTCAGGGACAACAAAAATCGCTGGTACTCGCGCTGAAACTGGCACAGTTCACGGTCATGAAAGAGTCGGTCGATACCATACCAATGCTTCTACTTGATGACGTATTCGATAAGCTGGATATCGGTCGGATCACGCGACTGATGGACCTTGTCACCCGTGAGGGCTTCGGCCAGATCATCCTGACTGACACGCAGGAAGAGCATGTGGGTGAAATATTCAAGCGAATCGGAATGCCTTTGCAGATTTTCCCTTTGTCACCGATTTCGGCAGGGTAGGAAAGGGCATTACTTTCCGGAGCGCTGAAGTACCGTTTTGATGGTGTAAAAAAGGATTTTGAAATCCAGCGCAAGGGACATGTTTTCGATGTAAATGATGTCGTATTTCAGACGCTGGATCATCTGTTCTACGTTTTCGGCATATCCATATTTCACCTGACCCCAACTGGTGATTCCGGGCCTCACCTTATGCAGGTGACGGTAGTGCGGCGCCTTCTGCATGATCTGATCGATGAAGTACTGCCGCTCCGGCCTTGGACCCACCAGCGACATGTCGCCAAGCAATACATTATAGAACTGAGGAATCTCGTCCAGCCTGATTTTGCGCATGAATCGCCCGAAAGGGGTCACGCGAGAATCATTGTCGGAAGACAACATGGGGGTCCCCCTTTCGGCACCCACAAACATTGAACGGAACTTGAAGATGGTGAAAGGGTTTCCATGCAATCCGATCCGCTCCTGAGCGAAAAACACCGGACCATTCGAAGTGAATTTGATGATCAGGGAGGTGAAAAAATACACCGGACTCAACAGAAGCAAGAAGAACATAGAAACGCCGATATCGATGATGCGCTTCATCGATTGCTGCCAGATCGGCATCAGGGAGGGGTTGATGATGATCAGCGGAGAACCGAAAATCGAGGTCATCTTGACCGTACCCGCAAGGATATCATACATATCAGGAATGATCTTGATGATCACATCCTTGTCTTCCAGTTCGTTGATGATCTTCCCGATCGATTCGTGTTCCGAAGATTCGATGGCAATGATCACCTCCTCGATGCGGTAGCGGTCAATGATATCCGGTAATTCCTCTATACCTCCCAGGTGCGGGAGCATATTGCCGAAGTACTTTCCGTTGTTGTGATCGATATGGATGAAACCCTTGAAAGAATATCCCTGGCTGATTTTCTCCGCCTCGTATTCTTGAAATAACTGAACAGCCCTCTGGCTGCTACCAATGATCAAAGTGGGAAAACCGATGATCCGGTTTTTGATTTTGTATGCGGTAACCGATGTGATACAGAATCTCGAAAAAGCGGTGAATCCGAATTGCAGAGAGAACAAGACCAGGAATGTGCTGTAATAACTCTTGTAGGAAACGATGGCATCGTCCAGCAACAGGGTAAAGAAAATAACCAGCACACCGATGACCGACAAGTACATGGTCTGCCCGATCTCTTTCAGCCTGGATTTTCTGAAGATATCATTGTACGATCCGGTCAAGGCGAAAAGGATGACCCAGGCTAAGGGCAGTAGCGAAATTCCGATGTAAAAATTGCGGTCGGGGATGAACTGCACGGGACTGCCGTAAAGGGCAGATTCAATGACCGCTTTCCTGTAAGCATAAAAAGTGGCCCAGGCCAGCATAGCCGCAAGCAGGTCGGTAATGACATATAAGAAAACCTGCCTTGGCTTGTTCATCAATTGGTGATGAGCTTGATGTTATCAAGGTAGACCAGGCCCTGCGTGGCTCCATCGGCAAGGACGAGGTAGAACATCAATTGAAAACGGGAGGCATCACCATTCACATTGATGTAAGGATTCAAGCGGATGTAAATTTTATTCCAATCCGGCATGGGATTGAGTTTGATAACCGGCACGATCCTATTACCGCTGAACGTGATCGCATTCAAGTTGATCTGAAAAGACTGGTTGCACCGGTAGTTCAACTCCAGGTAAATGTCCTTCCCCACTGAAAGCAACTGACCGCCATCGGGGGATGCGCAAACAAGTAGAGGCCGGTCGGGTGTCACTTCCAGCTTGAGCGATTGATTTCCTTCAAAAACCACCGTAGATTCAATTTCAACATTTGCCAAACTGGCCTCCGTAGTGTCGATACTAATACCGGTGCTATTCAATTCTTCGAAATCTTCCATCCAAAAATTACCGAAGTCCAACCCCGGAAAGTAATTCACTGTCATTGAATCGATGGTTTTGACCTCTCCTGGAACCAGCTCCATTTCGAGTGAGTCGATGAATTTGTAAAAAGGATAGGCATCCCTTGTACTGGCGATCCCGTTCACCTGAATCCCTGCACCGAATGTGATATTGTTTTTCCCTTTGGAAAGAATGGGAATACGGGCAGGGAGTTCAAAGGTACCGAGGTAGGATCCGTTGGTGTAGACCCAAACATCGGTGATCTTGCTCGAGGATGTTCCCTGTCCGCTTATCGTATCCACTCCGATACTTTTCAACTCGATGTAGGCGGGAATCTCCTCTTCGGGATTGATGATTTCACAACCGGCGGTGATCAGCAACACCAGGGCGAATACCGAAAGATAGAGTCTGGGGGAAGAATGCGTAAATCGATGAATCATAAACTATGGGGAACGTCGGATTTCAAGAAAATCAAATGTTGGCGGGAATCATTTTGAGTTTTTCAGCGATCTGATGCGCTACATTCAAAGCCTGGTAACCGTCTTGGATGGAAACTGCGGGCGTTTTGTCCTCCAGTATGGATATTGCGAAGCTCCGCAATTCTTCTCGGATGGCGTTTGATTGCTCCACCTCCGGATTTTCGAAGTAGATCTGCTTTACCGGTTTTCCTTCACCTACCTCTATCAATACGGCCAGCGGATCCGGATTGCCCTCCACCTCCTTCAAGCGGACAACCTCGGTAGACTTGGTCAGGAAATCGACCGAGATGTATGCATCCTTCTGGAAAAACCTGCTCTTGCGCATGTTCTTCAGGGAGATCCTGCTGGCAGTGAGGTTGGCTACACAACCATTGTCGAACTCGATTCGAGCATTGGCGATGTCCGGCGTGTCACTGACAACGGCGACTCCACTTGTGCTGATTTTTTTTACGGAGGAATGAACCACGCTCAACACGATGTCGATGTCGTGAATCATCAGATCCAGAACCACAGAAACATCGGTTCCACGGGGATTGAACTGGGCCAGACGATGCGTTTCGATGAACATGGGCTGGTTGAAGTAGGGGTGTGCTGCCTTGAATGCGGGATTGAATCGTTCTACATGACCCACTTGTACCTTCATATCCGCTTCCTGGGCAAGTCGAACAAGGTCCTTGGCCTCTTGAATGGTTTGCGTCAGGGGCTTTTCAATGAAAACATGCTTGGAAAGCCTCAGGGCTTTTTGAGCTGCAGCGAAGTGATGGATGGTGGGAGTGACGATATCGACCACATCTACTAGCTCCATGAGGGAATCCATGTCAGCAAAAGATGGCACTCCGGTTTCAGCTTCTACGGCCGCCGAGCGCTCTTTGTCGGGATCATAAAAGCCGATCACCTCATAGAGGTCAGTCAGTTCACGGATTTGGTTGAGGTGAATCTTGCCCAGGTGTCCCGCACCTAAAACACCAATCTTCAGCATGATAAGGTTTTTGCAAAATTATTCTTTTCGCATGAGGTATGTTGAAAAACGGTGGATGTTCATTCACATTGTAACCGTTGATAACAGGCAGTCAAGGTAAATTTGCGCAACTATGCTTAACGATTCTTTCCGACACCAGGGATTAAGGCGAAAACTGGTGCAAGAACTTCGGGAAAAAGGGATAATCAATGAACGTGTGCTGAATGGAATAGAAAGAGTCCCGCGGCATGTTTTTCTGGACCCGGCCTTCCTCGAATACGCCTACCAGGACAAGGCGTTTCCGATAGCCTGTGGCCAGACCATTTCTCAACCTTTCACTGTTGCTTTCCAGACCCAGCTCCTCGACCCCCAACCCGGCGAGCGGATCCTGGAAATCGGTACCGGTAGCGGATACCAAAGCGCAGTGTTGATGGAAATGGGTGTACGCTTGTACTCGATAGAAAGGCATAAGGATTTGTTCACAGAAACTTCCAGAAGGCTTGAAGAGATCTGGATGCACAGTGCTGTCGCAGGATCCAATTCCAAAATTTTCAGAGTGAAAGCTTCTTTCGGAGATGGATTCAAAGGACTTCCGGCATTCGCACCCTTCGATAAGGTGATCGTTACTTGCGGTGCACCTGAAATACCGAAAGCACTGGTTGACCAGTTGAAATCAGGGGGACTCATGGTGATTCCTTTGGGAGCCGGCGCTACGCAAACGATGACCACCGTTTTGAAAAAAGCAAACGGAGAACTGGAAATTATTCCGTTTGCAGATTGCAAATTCGTTCCCATGCTTAACGACAAAGCGCGTTGAAAAACGAATTATTGCGCCACTTTGGCGCACTCCATAAAGACTAAGTGCCATATTGGCGTTTATTGTACTGTCCAAATCGAATGGTATTGGGTTTGAGTGCTTCGGTTCGTATTCAAAAACATCCGAAAAATGACACTCATCAAATGGCAAAAAGAAAGACCCGCCCGCACCCTCTTGCAGGCAGGCGACTTATTCAACGAATTCTTCAATGACTTCAATGCAATCAACACCCCGCGCTGGAATTCGCCGGCGGTGAACATCGTTGAAGAAGAAACTTCCTACCGGATCGAACTGGCGGCGCCGGGTTATAGAAAGGAGGATCTGAACATTCGAATTGAAGACGACATACTGGTTTGTTCTTCCGATAGAAAACAGGAAAGTGGCCAGCATCCGGTAAAGTACAGCAGGAAGGAGTTTTCCTTTAACACCTTTACCCGTAAATTCAATCTTCCGGAGGACGTCAACACGACACTCATCAAAGCACAATACGAGAATGGAGTCATGAGCATTCACCTTCCCAAAAAAACGGAACAAAAACCGGTAGCAAAATCCATCTCCATCGACTGATCAGGCATCACGTAATTTGCGTTATGCTTAAAAGGTAAAATCGCCTCTCGGGCGATTTTACCTTTTAATACGTTTCCTCCGGAAGAGGTCTTCAGAAGACCATACTGATATTTCTTTTCTTTGCCGACATGGCTTCACCTAAAAAAATACCAACGCGATCAAAAAGTGCAAAACAGAAACCGGTCATCCTGGTCACCAACGACGACGGCATAACTGCACCGGGCATCCGAAACCTGGTTGAGACGATGAAATCCTTCGGGGAAGTGATCGTGGTGGCTCCGGACAGTCCGCAATCGGCCATGGGCCATGCCATCACCATCAGCAAACCACTCCGTCTGGACAAGGTAGAAGTATTCGAAGGCGTGGAATCCTGGCAGTGCTCAGGGACACCTGTAGACTGTGTGAAGCTGGCCGTCAACCAGATACTTCATCGGAAACCCGATCTACTGGTTTCCGGGATCAACCACGGATCCAATTCCTCCATCAACGTAATTTACTCCGGGACCATGTCGGCCGCAATGGAAGGCGCCATTGAAGGCATCCCGAGTATCGGATTCAGCCTACTGAATTACAGCCTTCAAGCCGACTTCAAGCCTGCACGGAAAATGGTTGAACGCATCGTGAAGAATGTACTAAACATCGGTCTTCCTGAGGGCACCCTCCTAAACGTGAATATCCCTAATCTCCAGCTCCCGAAAATCAAAGGCATCCGCATCTGTCGACAGGCCAACGCGAAGTGGAAGGAGGAGTTCGATGAAAGAAAAGACCCTTACGGTCGCACCTATTATTGGCTGACCGGCAAGTTCACCAATTTCGATACGGGTGATGATACCGATGAGTGGGCGCTTCAGCATGGCTATGTATCGGTCGTACCGGTGCAATTCGACTTCACGGCTCACCATGCCATACAACATCTCAACAGCGTACGTTGGAATGAATGACCCCGTTTATCGATTCCCCTTATTGAAAGGCCTCTCATGGGGCTTGGGTGCGGTGACTGCAACCTGGATGTTACTGCTTTTGATGGACAAATCAGTTCAGCTAATGCTGGAGCGCCCCTTGTTCACACGACCTCACACATCCGCATTGTTGGTATTGGCTACAACCATGGTCCTTTTCCGGATGCTGATCAAAAAAGGTGATTTTGAGTTGGGAAAGGGTTTCTTTTTGGCCATTTTCATTTCAAGTATTGCATACCTGTTCTATTACAAATACGCAGCATTACAATGACATTACAAGAGCGTTTCAAGTCAAAAGACAAGTTCCTTACGGGTTTCATTCCGGGACTTTTTCTACCCCTGGTCGGCTTTTATATCTACTACCTTCTTTTTTTCGGCTACATGAATTTCATGGCCTTCTTCAACCACGTGATGAGCTCGGGACACGCCATTTCCGTCCTCAGCTTAGGAGTGATCCTCAACCTGGCATTGTTCTTCGCTTTCTATCAGATGGAAATTGACCGAGCTGCCAAAGGGGTCATTGGATCCACCTTTCTGTACGCTTTCCTGGCACTTTACTTCAAGGTGCTGGCATGAAGTACTACTTAATAGCGGGGGAAGCCTCGGGTGATTTACACGGCAGTAACCTCATCAAGGCCTTGAGTAAAAACGATCCGGAAGGTGAATTCCGCTGCTGGGGCGGAGACCTGATGGAGCAAGCCGGTGCGACGGTAGTAAAGCATTACCGGGACCTCGCTTTCATGGGTTTCTTCGAAGTGTTGGCCAACCTGAAAACCATCTTGAAGAACATTAAGTTGTGCAAGGAGGATATTCTCGGCTGGAAACCCGACGTCGTCATTTTCATCGACTACCCGGGCTTCAACCTGCGAATAGCCCAATTTGCGAAGCAGCATGGGATTCCAACCGTTTACTATATCTCTCCGCAGGTTTGGGCCTGGAAATCTTCGCGGATCAGGCAGATCAAGCGCGATATCGGTCGCATGCTGGTGATTCTGCCCTTCGAACAGGATTTCTATAAGCAACACGGCATGGAGGTGAGTTTTGTAGGCCATCCATTGTTGGATGCACTCGATTCTGCTTCAGCTCCGGATGGTTCATGGAAGAAAAGCCATGGAATTCCGGAAGGCAAACGACTCATCGCCCTGCTGCCCGGAAGCAGAAAACAGGAAATCGATACCATGCTGCCCATCATGCTCGAGGCGACAAGATCGACTCAAGATGCACATTTTCTACTGGCCGCCGCTCCCTCACAGGCTTTGGATTATTACCGCGGGTTCATTCAGGATCGAACCGATATCAGCTTACTTCAGGGAGAGACCTATCCGATACTCTCATCGGCCGATGCTGCGTTGGTCACGAGCGGAACAGCCACGCTTGAAACGGCCTTGTTCGGAGTTCCCCAGGTGGTATGTTACAAGGGCAACCGGATCTCCTACTGGATCGCCCGAAGGTTGGTTAAAATCAAATTCATCTCTCTTGTGAACCTGATCATGGACCGGGAGGTGGTACGCGAACTCATCCAGGACGACCTGAACGCTGTAAATCTCCGGTATGAATTGGAGCGCCTTTTTGAAGAATCCTATCGGAAATGCATCGAAAAAGAGTATCGTGAGCTGAAAGAAAAGCTGGGAGGATCGGGTGCATCTGAAAAATCTTCCATATTGATTATAAACTATTTAAAAAGTCTAACTAAATCTTTAGTTTAGTTATTTAGGATGTTTATCCCCCAGGGGAGACGCCGTAGAGACAACTTCCGGGCATAATACTGGATTCGAATAAACAAGCCGCCGTCCGGTGACCTCAATTGAGGTAAGGACGACGGCTTTTTGTCTGGGCTTTGGATTACTCCTGTGTAGTGTATTCCCCGCCCCAGTTGTTGAGAATCATGATCTCATTCACATGCACCTCGGTCACGGTGCGTTTCTGACCGGCCTTGTCGATGAAGTTACGGTTCATCAGTTTGCCGTCAACAGCGATACGTGTTCCCACGCGGGTGAATCGCTCGAAGAGTTCGGCTGTCTTGCCGAACGCCACCAGGCTATGCCATTGCGTTTGATTGACGCGCTCGCCTTCTGTAGTTTTGAAATTGTCGTTGGTGGCGATACTGACCTTGGCCAGTTTTCGGCCATTGTTCAGGTTCTTGATTTCAGGGTTGAATCCCAGGTGGCCAATCAGGTTGACCTTGTTGCTCATGGATTTCATTTGAGTCTTTTCGTTTTTTGTTAGCGTTTAAGAGTTCAGGTTGAAGTGCGCACTTCGTTGTCGACGATGCAAAAGTGTATCGACCCGGAACCCTGATCCGGTAAAAAAACGCTTACATCCGCATACAATCGGGTAGGGCAGGGTGGGGGTAAAAAGGAGAGAGGCTGCCCTTTTCAAGACAGCCTCCCTTAGAAGTCAGATGGTAATCGAAGTAAATCCAATTACTTTTTCTTGAAGATATAACGAGTGATGAAGATGCCCTTTCCATCGTCTTTGCCACCGTCACTTTCTACACCACTGGTTACAAACACCAGGTCCCATCCTTCAGCGACCAATGCATTGACCTTTGAACTGATCATGGCATCGTTAGAAGCAACGTTCTGAAAGTTAATACCTACACCTGAGTAGAAGTTGAGCAACTTGGTTTCATCGAAGTTGTCAATTTTCAGATCAGATCGGTCAACTTTTTCCTGCTTTTCATCATCATCCTTTTCTCCTTTGGCTGTACGACTTGTGGTCGCTTTCTTGTAATCCATCGGTTGCTTCTGATCGATGATACGGGAACGACCAAGTCCCATGGGTACGATGGACTCAACGGTGGTAATGATTTTGTACTCTTGAGCCCATTAACCGGTTGCAAAGAATAAGCAGAC
>JAULUX010000090.1:0-1418 GCA_032111385.1 Bacteroidia bacterium | reverse complement strand
TTTTTTTCGTTTTTTTTTTGCGAACCGAAAGTAAAGAAAACTGAATTCAATCACGGTGTATGCCTCCCAACAGCCAATTGCCTTTGCGACTGGTTATAATACACACTATTGGCATATGTACTCCAAGTATAGCCTAACATCGCACCCGATGCGTCGGCATATATTCTGAAAACGCCTCTTCCAACACCATCGTCCCAGGCGCTGCTGGACAAATACCGGGTGTCCGAACCACCGTGTCCTGAATTGGAACAATCGTATACGGGAATTTCATACTGTACCGTGCCACTGACAAGCGGAGCAGTAGAAACCCGAACTGTTGCCGGTCCATCTGCAATCATGATATGACCTGTGCTGGTGCTACCGGTCGGATACTTTAAAGCAATTATGTCCCCTTGCATGATCTGGGAAACTTGTTGCACACGAACGAACCTATCCTGGGTAACGATCTCATTGAAGTAATTGGATGCGTATGGATCGCTCTTACCGGTCCAGCTTTTCATGTAGGTATTACTGTAGCCATAGCTCTGCTTTAACAGGCCGGTCAGCAAACCACTGCAATCCGTGGAACAAGCGTAGGCTGATGCACCGTTTTGTCCGGTCCACGTGAGCAGATTCGCTCTTGTGTCGTAAAAATTGGTGGCGGGAGTGATGTTTTGAACCATCAATGCAACCCAATAATGCGGATTGGCCAAAGCGGTGGGAGTAACAGAACCCTTGACGGATTGCTGAACAACAGGAACGGCATTGACCTGCGAATTTTCACTCGTGCTCAATGGTTCTTTTTCGCACGCGGTAAATGCACCCGACACGGCGAGAAGCATGAAGCAGACGAACATCTGCCTGATCGTCAAATAGTGTTTCGTTTTCATAACCTGAATAGATTGAATGGGATGAAAATAGATAGGTCTGCGGCATTCAGCAATAGGCAACGGATCGTTTCACCCGATTGTGGGATAGCGATCCGAACTCCATTCTGACTGTAGATGAAACGAATAAGCGTTTAAAATCGGTTATTATAATACTGTATTTCAATAACTTGAAAGAATTATAGGGCATGGTGTTATCTTACAATTTGGAGGTTGAACCCCGGTCAGATTACTTTTGCTCCAATTCAAGTGGATTCAATTTTCATCTGGTCCGCTCAATTGCAATTGCATGGCAACGCTCACTTTAAAAATGCATAAACATGAAAAGACATTGTCTCGACTGCGGTGAACCCTTTATCGGGCGATCCGACAAGAAATTCTGCACGGACATGTGCAGGAACAGCTACCACAACAAGCACAACGGTTACCGGAATTCGTTGATCCGATTTGTGAATCACCGGTTAAGAAAGAACAGGCAGATCCTGTCACATTTGCAGGAGCAGGACCTGGCTGAAATATCCCGGGAAACGCTGACCATGATCGGTTTCGACT
>JAULUX010000089.1:0-2767 GCA_032111385.1 Bacteroidia bacterium | reverse complement strand
CGCGATCCACATGTGGGTGGTGAACTGACCGCTGATCGACAGGTTGATGACATCGAATTTCACATCCTGCAGACACATGTCCAATCCATACTTTTCAGAGAGCGAACACAGGATGCGGTATGTTAGGAAATCCGCATTCTTAGGTGCGAGAATGATTCCATCGAAAATCACTTCCTTGTTGAGAAAGGCGGCGATGGCCACCAACACGATCACTACTGCGGCACGCACAACATGCCAGCGAAGAGCCTCGAGGTGATCAAGGAAAGACATATCGGAGTGATTCTGTTTCACGTTTGACTCAATGGTGTGTTGACGGGAATCAGAGGATACCCTCCTTCAACAGATCGTGCAAATGGATGAAACCGACAAAGCGTGCATCTTCCGCCACGACCAGTTGAGTGATGTTGTTTCGTTTCATTTCGGCAAGTGCCTCTACCGCCATGGTGTGGGGAGATACCGTTTTCGGCTTTCGGGTCATGATGTCGCGCGCGCGCAATGTGGAGAAGCCGGAGTTTTTACTCATCATCCGACGCAAATCACCGTCTGTAACTATACCCACTAATTTGTTTTTTTCAACCACGGCTGTGCAGCCGAGTCTGCTGGCCGAAATGGTGATGATCACATCGTTCACCGGAGCATCCGGCGCGACCACGGGCCGGGCATTGTTCCTCCACAGGTCGTCCACCTTCAGGTACAATCGCTTGCCCAGTGAACCTCCCGGGTGATAACGTGCGAAATCCTCTGCTGTAAAGCCGCGTGATTCGAGTAGACAAACGGCGAGTGCATCCCCCAAAGCAAGCTGAGCCGTTGTGCTGCTTGTCGGTGCGAGATTGTGCGGACAGGCTTCCTGCGTGATGGTGGCCGCCAGCACAAGATCGGCATGCCCTGCAAGCTCCGACGAGGTGTTACCCACCATGGCAATCAACGGATTGCCACCGGCTTTCACCAACGGAGCAAGTACCTTGATCTCCGGTGTGTTGCCGGAGTTGGAGATCAACAACACGACATCGTCCTTTTGAACCATTCCAAGGTCACCGTGAATCGCGTCCGCAGCATGCAGAAAAACAGCAGGAGTACCCGTAGAATTGAATGTTGCCACTATTTTATTGGCAATGATGGCTGACTTTCCGATCCCGCTCACTACTACCCTACCCGAAGAACTGCGAATCAGGCGGACAGCGGCAATAAAATCCTTGCCTATTCGCTCAGATACGGCAAGAATCGCCTGAGCTTCAATCTGCATCGTTTTGCGAGCAAGCGCCGTGATTTTCCGATCGGTGAGCATTCGGTCAGTGATTGATAAAAATCAGTAGTTTATTTGTCGTTTATTTCGGTAACTAATGGATGTTTTTCTTGTTTAAAAGGTCATGAAACAATATCTTCACCAAATCCAAGTTATCCGTTTGACAACGGTTTGTTCCGGTTTTTTGGGCAGGATGAAACCTTCATCAAAACTACCGGGAGCGGCGTCAAAAATAGCTTAAATTCGCAGTCCTTTTATTATTTCCAGCAGTAATGTTAGTCGCAGAAAACACCCTCTCAGAGGCGCTCTATAAATATTTCGGGTACGAAAATTTCAAAGGTGACCAGGAAGCGGTCATCTGTAATGTATTGGCCCGTCGAAATACATTTGTCATCATGCCTACCGGAGGTGGCAAGTCCATGTGCTACCAGCTGCCTGCTCTGATGAGCCATGGTACAGCCATCGTGATTTCGCCACTCATCGCCCTGATGAAAAACCAGGTTGATGCCATCCGCGGTTTCAACACGGACGACGGTGTCGCCCATTTCCTGAACTCTTCGCTGAGCAAAACGGAAATCGCCCGTGTTCGCAAGGATATCAAAGGCGGAAAAACCAAGCTGCTCTATGTAGCACCTGAATCATTGACCAAGGATGAGAACGTCAAGTTCCTCAAGGAAGTCGACATCTCCTTTTTCGCCATCGATGAAGCCCACTGTATTTCAGAATGGGGACATGATTTCCGGCCAGAGTACCGCAGGTTACGCCCAATCATTGATCTGATCGGAGATTTCCCCATCATCGCCCTCACAGCTACAGCTACCGAAAAAGTACAAGCCGACATCCAGAAAAATCTGGGCATGATGGATGCAGAGGTCTTCAAGGATTCGTTCAACCGGCCTAACCTGTACTATGAAATCAGGCCGAAGATGAACGTGCTGAAAGAGATCATCAAGTTCATCAAGCAGCACCCGGGCAAATCCGGCATCGTTTATTGTCTTAGCCGGAAGAAAGTGGAGGAGGTTGCCCAAACCCTTACGGTAAACGGAATACGAGCACTGCCCTACCATGCGGGACTCGACGCAAGTACGCGTGCCGATCACCAGGACAAGTTCCTGATGGAGGAAGCCGACGTCATCGTCGCTACGATTGCTTTTGGGATGGGCATCGACAAACCGGATGTTCGTTTCGTGATCCACCATGACATTCCGAAAAGCCTGGAGGGGTACTACCAGGAAACCGGTCGCGCGGGGAGGGACGGAAGGGAAGGCCGATGTGTCTGCTTCTACAGCTACAAAGACATCGAGAAGCTTGAGAAATTCATGAAGGGTAAGCCGGTGGCGGAGCAGGAGATCGGAAAACAGCTGCTCCTCGAAACCGTTGGTTATGCAGAAACGTCAATCTGCCGGCGCAGGGTGCTTTTGAATTATTTTGGAGAGAGGTACGAACAAGACAATTGCAACAATTGCGACAACTGCCTTCATCCGAAACCCCTGATCGAAGCCGGAGAAGAAATGTCTATTCTTT
>JAULUX010000088.1:0-10000 GCA_032111385.1 Bacteroidia bacterium | reverse complement strand
CGAGTTGAAAATCACTGCGGATGTGAGCGGCGAGATCACGGAGCTCAATGTGCGCGAAGGTGATGTTGTGCGAAAAGGCACATTGCTGTGCCGTATCAATCCCGAAGTCTATATTTCTTCTCAAGAGAGGGCGCAGGCTGCAGTCAACACGTCGAAGGCCAACTTGTTGAACAGCAAGTCGCGGCTTACACAGGCGCGCGCCCAGTTTGAACAGTCCCAGCTCAATTTCGACCGTAACCGTAAGCTATTCGATGAGAAGGTGATCTCGGCGGCTGAATTTGATAATATCCGTTCCTCCTACGAGGTGGCGAAGGCGGAGGTGGAAGCTGCTACGCAAAGTGTTTCTGCATCGAGCTTCAGTGTCAATAGCGCGGAAGCCGGTTTGAAGGAATCGAATGAGAATTTAAAGCGTACAAGTATCTACGCTCCTGTCGATGGTACTGTTTCCAAGCTCAACAAGGAGCAAGGGGAGAGGGTGGTCGGTACGAACATGATGGAAGGGACCGAGATCATGCGGTTGGCCAACCTGCACGAAATGGAAGTGAGTGTGGACGTAAGCGAGACCGATATCGTGCGTGTCAAGAAAGGGGATACTGCCGATGTGGAGATTGACGCCTGGCTTGGGAAGAAATTCAAAGGCATCGTGACGGAGGTGGCGAATTCGTCGTCGCTTATTGCTGCTGCGGCTGCTACAGACCAGGTTACCAACTATACGGTAAAGGTTAGGATCCTGCGCGAGTCGTATGCAGATCTGATGCAAGGGAAGACGGAAGATTACAGTCCGTTCAGGCCGGGCATGTCGGCAACCGTCGATATACAAACACGTCGTACCGCTCAAATCCTGGCTGTTCCGATTCAAGCCGTAACCACACGCGATACGTCTGAATCTGCCAAGGGCAAATCCAAATCCTCCGGCGCGACGGAAACCGCTCCTGTCGCAGACGACCGACTCAAAGAAGTAGTATTTGTACTGCGTGATGGCCTCGCGGTTATACGGGTGGTCAAAACCGGAATCCAGGATAGCCAGCATATCGCCATTGAGGAGGGTCTGAAAGAAGGAGAGGAGGTGATAGCCGGTCCTTACAATGCTGTTTCCAAGCTTCTTCGAGACAATTACAAGGTTCAGGTCGTTCCTAAGGAAGAGGCATTCACGATCGAGAAGGACTGATTCTGAATTGTTGTGAACTCGACTTCGGGCGTTCCGACCATCTTGTTTGAATCCTTACTGGTTTCAAGTGAATCCGACTGAAAATCCTTCCCCTGTGTTTCTCTTGCTCGAAACGGCTACAGGGATGTGTTCGGTGGCACTTTCCCGAGGCGAAGTCGTTGTTCAAGTCGTTAAAGCGGAGACTGAAAGGGAGCATGCCGCTAAGCTGGCAGATTACATCCGGCAGGTGATGGATCTCTCGGGGGTGTCTTTTTCTGATCTGGATGCGGTGGTGGTTAGCAGTGGGCCGGGCAGTTATACCGGGTTGCGTATCGGCGTCGCAACGGCGAAGGGGATTTGCTTTTCCTGCGATAAGCCGTTGATTGCTGTAGATACCCACCGGGCGATGGCCGCTTGCTTCCTTTTGGATCATCCCGGCACGAAGTCAAATCACGATGTTCTTGTGCCGGTGATTGATGCAAGACGCGAGGAAGTTTACGGTGCATCGCTGGGGATTTCCCTCGATTACCTCGAACCTGTTCGCGCCGAGGTGATGCAACCGGGTTCATTCGCAGGTGACCCTTTAAAACGTTACATCGTTTTCGGTGACGCGGCGAAGAAGTGTATTCCGTATTTTCAAGGGATGGATCATGTCCGGGTCGAGGTAGACTATCAGCCGGATGCTCGCGGCCTGATCGCTCCGGCGCTTGAGTCTTTCAGGCAGAAGTCGTTTGAGGATGTGGCATACTTCGAACCGTTCTACCTCAAGGATTTTATCGCTAAAACACCTGTAAAATCGTCAACGTGACGCCTCTGCATATGCTGAAAGGATTCGATCGGTTTCTTTGGATGTGTTGTGTGGTTGTCATTCTGCACGGTTCTGCCTGTAAGGGGGAAAATAGGATTTCTGGTCAAATTGAAAAGCAAGAAACACATATGGAAAGGAATTCGGGTCAATCAAAAAATGATAAAACGGTTCTTGATACTGCCACTTTCGGAGGCGGGTGTTTTTGGTGCGTGGAAGCTGTGTTTCAGCAGTTGAAGGGTGTTCAGTCGGTGGTGAGCGGCTATGCAGGAGGACGACGGGAGAACCCCACCTATGAACAGGTTTGTTCGGGTGCGACCGGACATGCAGAAGTGATCCAGGTCACGTTCGATCCCTCGGTCATCGGCTATCCCGAACTGTTGGAGGTGTTCTGGTCCGTTCATGACCCGACTACGTTGAACCGGCAGGGAGCGGATGTCGGAACCCAATACAGGTCTGTTATCTTTTATCACAATGAATCGCAGAAGGTCCAGGCAGAGGAGTACAAGGTGCAGCTTGACAAAAGCGGAACTTTCAGGGATCCCATCGTGACCGAGATCTCACCGCTTCCGGTTTTCTACAGCGCGGAAAAATACCATCAGAATTATTTCAACGACAACGGGAATCAGCCTTATTGCTCATTTGTGATCCGCCCTAAAGTGGAGAAGTTCCAAAAGGAATTCGGCAAAAAGCTGAAGTGATCCTTAGTTGAGTCCGAAGTGGCGTTCCGCCATGTCGTTCACGGCTTTTCCTATGGCCAGTCCGGCCGTTGCTGCCGGAGAAGGGGCGTTGAGTACGTGAAGTGCATTGTGGCTGTGGATGATCTTGAAATCGTCGATCATGTTGCCCGAAGAATCAATTGCCATGGCGCGTACTCCCGCACGGCCGGGTACGATATCTTCCATGGTGAGCGAAGGCACCAGACGTTGCAACCGTTCGAGGAATAGCCTTTTGCTGAATGCGCGGCGGTATTCGTCAAGACCAAAGCGCCAGTGCTTTGCAAAGAGCTTCCATGTGCCTGAGTAGGAGAGTGCATCTGCCGTATCCCTGATGTCGAAGTCGGTTTTCCCGTAGCCCTCCCGCTTGAACACGAAAACGGCGTTGGGACCGCATTCGGTGGGATGATTGATCATGCGCGTGAAGTGCACACCCAGGAATGGGAATTGGGGGTCGGGTACCGGATAGATGAGGTGCTTCACTTTGTGTTGTGCTTCCGGAGTGAGCTCATAGTAGTCGCCGCGGAAGCCGACGATTTTCATTTCCGGACGGATGCCGTCTTTTTTTGCAATCCTGTCCGATTGCAATCCGGTGCAGTTGACGATGAAGCGCGACCTGATCTTCCCCTTGTTGGTGATCAGTGCGGTGTTATCCTGCGTTTTTTCGAAATCAAGCACCTCATGACCGAGCAGCACTTTGCTTCCTGAGAATCGCTCTTCGATCAGCCTGGCGAGTACCTTGCATACGCCCGCGAAATCGATGATGCCGGTGCATCCGACACGGATCGCCTTTATGCCTGAACAAAAGGGCTCAATTTCACGGATGGTTTCCGGTCCGACGAGTTCGATATCCTCCACACCATTCTGCAATCCGTGATTGAACACCTTTTCCATGTGAGCCAGTTCACGCTCGTGCGTAGCGACAATCAGCTTGCCGCAAACGTCATGGCCGATGCCATGTTCCTTGGCGAAGGCCACTATCTCACGGCGTCCCTCTACGCAGTTTTTGGCCTTGTAACTGCCGGGCTTGTAATAGATGCCGCTGTGCAATACACCCGAATTACGTCCGGTTTGATGTGCTGCGACACTGTCTTCTTTCTCCAGAACGCAGATTTTCAATTGAGGATGATGCAGGTTGATTTTGTATGCAGTGGAAAGTCCTACAATACCGCCACCGATCACGGCGACGTCGAACAGCGTATCTTCCATAAGATGGGATGGTTGGTGCGTTGGGTTCAGTCCTGAATAGCGATGACTTCTTTTACGCCGGGAACCATCTGTTTGAGCAGATTTTCGATCCCGGACTTCAGTGTAACCGTGGATGAAGGACAGCCGCTGCAGGCGCCCTTGAGCACCACACGTACGGTACCGTTGGTGAAGGATTTGAAGTCGATCGCTCCGCCGTCGCCTTCAACAGCGGGTCGGATATATTCATCAAGCAATGCGATGATCTTCTTCTCAGCATCGGGGTCGGCAGCGATGGGTTCGGCTATTTCGTCGAGGGTTGTGTCGGATGAATTCACTATTTCTTTCGAAATCGCAACTGAATTCCGCGTATCTACAGGTATATGTTCTTCGGAAAACGGGGAGTTTAGAAAAAGCTTTTCGTCCGACATCAGGAAACCCCGGATGAATTCCCGAAGGATGTTCGTGATCTCGAACCAATCCAGGTCGGAAGTTTTGTTGATCGTGACGAAGTTCGATGAGATGAATACCCGCTCCACACCGCTGAAGGAAAACAGCTGATAGGCCAGGGGACAGTTGATGGCCTGTCCGGCATTCTGGTATTCAACAGTGCCCCCTTCCAGAAGCATGACGTCCGCTACGAATTTCAGACTATTGGGATTGGGTGTGAGTTCGGCGTAAATGTTGACTGGGCGCATGGTCGAAATGATGGCGAAATTACTGACAATAACAACCGGAGCAGGGTAATGTTAGCGCTTTGCGAAGCCTTACTTTTGTTCTTTCATGCAGCATCAAACCGATTTTCTTGTCATCGGCTCCGGCATCGCGGGCCTTACTTATGCATTGAAGGTGGCCGACCAGGGCCGGGTGACTGTAATTACCAAGGCAAGTAGCGACGAAACCAACACCAAGTATGCCCAGGGCGGAGTGGCCGCTGTGACCTATTCACCCGATTCCATAGGCAAGCACATCGAGGATACGCTTTCTGCGGGCGATGGACTTTGTGACCGGGAGGTGGTGCACCTCGTGATCACAGAAGGGGTCGAGCGTGTCCGGGAATTGATCGATTGGGGAGCCGAGTTCGACCGGGATGAAAGCGGGCGGTTCGATCTTGCCAGGGAAGGGGGGCACTCGGAAGCACGCGTTTTACACTACAAAGACAAGACCGGTGCGGAAATGGAGCGGGCGCTGTTGCAAAGGGTAGCCGATCATCCGAACATCGTGATCCATACCCACCTGTTCGCCATCGACCTCATCACCCAGCATCATTTGGGGCAGGAGGTGCGCCGGGGAATGCCGGGCCTTCAGTGTTTCGGAGCGTATGTGCTCAATCTTTCCACCCGTCGGGTGGAGACCTGGAGAAGCCGCACCACGTTGGTTTGCACCGGCGGTTCGGGCCAGATGTATAGCGTCACGACTAACCCATTGATAGCTACGGGTGACGGTGTCGCCATGGTGTACCGTGCCAAGGGGACTGTAGCCGACATGGAGTTCATGCAATTCCATCCAACGGGCCTGTATCAACCGGGCAGAACTCCTTGTTTTCTGATATCCGAGGCCGTTAGAGGCGCAGGTGCCGTTCTTCGTAATCTTGCCGGCGAGGACTTCATGCCCAATTACCACCCGATGGGTTCGCTCGCTCCACGCGACATCGTGGCCCGGGCCATCGATTCGGAAATGAAGAAAAGCGGCGATGAGCACGTCTACCTCGATGCCACCTCGCTGGGATCATCGGTTTTCGACGAACATTTTCCGACCATCCGTTCACAATGCATGGCGGCCGGAATTGATCCGGTGAACGACTTGATTCCCGTGGCTCCGGCCGCCCATTATCAATGCGGAGGGATCCAGGTCGACGTGCATGGCCGCACCGGAATCATCAACCTTTATGCGGCTGGCGAATGTGCCCGCACCGGATTGCACGGAGCCAACCGGTTGGCTTCAAATTCACTTCTAGAGGCACTTGTGTTCGCCAACCGGGCGGCGATGGACGTGCTGAACCTTCCGGCTGATGGGTTTGGCAGCGTGGAGATTCCGGACTGGGATGCTGAGGGCACGATGGAGCCCCCTGAGCAGATCCTGATATCCCAGACCCGCCGCGAATTGCAATCCCTGATGTCAGTTTATGTGGGCATTGTTCGTTCTGATTTGCGCCTGAAACGTGCCGATGAGCGGTTGAAATTGCTGCATCTGGAAACTGAGGCGTTGTATAAACGCTCCCCCGTTTCACCGGCGCTATGCGAACTGCGGAATATGATCAATGTCGCCTACCTCGTGATCCATGCTGCCATGAATCGTCACCAGAATCGGGGGCTCCACTACAATATAGACCGGGTATGAGGATGAATTTTCCGGACTATTCGTGTTTCGACATCAGGGATGAGAAGCAATTTGCCGATCAGGCAGTGAACGTGTTTCGTCATCAGGCTGTCCATGTGCCGGTTTACAGACGGTTCCTGGATCTTCTGGGCGTGAATCCTTCAACGGTCACAGCGTGGGAAGATATTCCATACCTGCCAATCGCGCAGTTTAAAACGCAGGACGTGATCGTGGAGGACATGGTCGCTGATTTGGTGTTCAGGAGCAGCGGAACAACCGGCCAGGAGCGTTCCCGGCATCTCGTAGCCGACAAAATGTTGTATGAGCAATCTTTCATGAAGGGGTTTTCCTTGGCTTACGGTCCGGCTTCGGATTATTGCATACTCGCCCTTCTTCCCTCTTACCTCGAACGCCGGGATTCATCCTTGGTTTTCATGGTTGAAAAACTCATGCGGCTGAGCGGACATCCCTCCAATGGCTTCTTTCTCGACGATTTCGAAAAGCTGCACCAGGTCTTGACGGATTTGTCACAAAAGCGGACATCCGTGATCCTTGTCGGTGTGACTTTTGCGCTTTTAGACTTCGGATGCGCGTATCCGTTACATTTTCCCGACCTGATTGTGATGGAGACGGGAGGGATGAAAGGCAGAAGGAAGGAGATGGTCCGTGAGGAGGTGCATGCCGAATTGTGTAGGTCGTTCGGTGTTTCACGTATACACTCCGAATACGGTATGACCGAGTTGCTATCCCAGGCCTATTCCCCGGGCGATGGCCTGTTTCGCTGTCCTCCGTGGATGAGCATTCGCGTGAGACAGGTGGATGACCCGATTGCTTACTGCGAAGATGGTCGCCCCGGTGGTCTTTGCATCACCGACCTGGCGAATGTACATTCCTGTGCTTTTATCGCTACCGAGGACATTGGACGAAAACGACCGGGCGGCACTTTCGAAGTGCTAGGAAGATTTGACAATGCCGATATCAGGGGGTGTTCACTAATGGCCATTTGATGGTGAGTTGTTCTGAATAGTCCCACGCCTGAAACCCAAAGTCAAAGTGGCCTTGTGTATTTTTTTTCATTTTCGTGGTCTCACCGGGCGCTCCGGAGATTAGCTTTGTAGTTGATCATCATGGGAATGGCGAACTCGTCCCGGAATACCCGGTCTTTTTATTTGTTCACGGACGTTGTCCTCTTGAACCTGTGTTTCCTGATCGTCAGCGTACTTTTCCGTCTGGGACGATTTACGGCAGATTCACATTTTCTCGCCCAGTTCATATACATCAACTTTTTCTGGCTGGTTACTCTTGGAGTTGTCCGTGTCTATCAGATCTCGAGAGGAACCCGTTTTGAGCAATTGCTTGCCAGGTTGCTCAGGGCTTACGGTCTGTTCAGTGTTTTGTTGTTGTCATTCTTGTACCTGTTCGATGAATGGGTGGTTTCCATCAACCATGCCGAAATCAAGGTAGCCGTATGGGGAGTAGTATTTGTGCTGTGGCGGTCTTTCATGGCTTTCATCGTCAACCGGATGCGAAGGCAGGGAAGAAATTTTCGGAATGTGGTCATCGTGGGTAACGGACAACCGACACGCGACCTGATTCGCTTTTTCAAAGACCACCCGGAAACCGGTTACAAGCTTGTTGGCATTTTCTCGAACGAATCTGTATGGGGCGATGTGGAAGCCTATACCGGACCCATCGTCGAAGCGCAGGAATTTGTCAATAAAAATGGTGTCGACGAGCTCTATTGTTCGCTATCCGGCATGCAGGCTCAGGAGGTGGCTGATCTGATGAATTTCGCCGACAACAGCATGATCCGCTTCAAGGTCATTCCTGACTTTCGTGGGATTTTGAACCGAAAGGTCAATGTCGATTTTTACGGGATGGTTCCTGTCCTGACCATGCGGAACGAACCCTTGCAACATTTGTTCAACAGGGTTTCCAAAAGGGCATTTGACATTTTGTTTTCCCTGCTCGTGTTACTGGTGGTTATGCCCGTGGTGTTCGTCTTTGTCGCACCTCTTGTCAAACTGGGTTCCCGCGGTCCGGTCTTCTTCCGTCAATTGCGCTCAGGCCGTGATAAGGAGGAGTTTTATTGTTACAAATTCAGGACCATGCGTGTGAACCCTCAGGCCGATTCCCTCCAATCGTTCAAAGGCGATGCTCGTGTGACACCTGTTGGCGCATTTTTAAGGAAAACCAGTTTAGACGAACTCCCGCAGTTCTGGAATGTGCTGGTAGGCCACATGTCTGTCGTCGGGCCTCGTCCTCATATGCTGAAACAGACCGAAGAATATACCCGGCTGGTGAACAAGTACATGCTCCGCCGTCTGGTCAAGCCCGGAATCACCGGATGGTTGCAGATCCACGGTTTTCGAGAGGATTCCCGCAGCCATGAGATGATGGAGAAGCGAGTGGAATACGATGTCTGGTATGTCGAGAACTGGTCCATGTTGCTCGACCTCAAGATCGTGCTGATCACCGCCTGGCAGGTGATTTCAGGCCGCAATACCGGATATTGACAAAAGAAGGTATTGTCCGGAAGCTTTTTTCCGAATGGAGTGGTGTAACCTGTACTTTTGCCGGCGCATGGATCAACCGGTTACTCTGCGAAAAACCAGCCTGGTGGGACTCAAAATCTCTGATTATGCCCAATTCAGCAAATTGAGGCTTTCGGTGCTTGTGGTGTTTTCGGCCGCTTTGGCATTTTTAACCGCCCCCGGAGAACCCGACTGGACACGCTTTTTCCTGCTGATCCTCGGTGGATTCCTCACCACGGCCTCCGCCAATGGCTTCAATCAGGTCATTGAGCGCGATCTGGATAAATTGATGACCCGCACATCCGGCCGCCCGATCCCCGACGACCGGATGTCGGTGAAAGAAGGCATCTGGTTCGGATTCGCCAGTGGAGGTCTTGGCGTGTTCATTCTTGGCCATTATCTGAATCTGGCCAGCGGATTGCTCGGACTCCTGTCGGTTATGCTGTACACCATGGCCTATACCCCCATGAAAAGGAAAACACCTTTTTCAGTTTTTGTGGGAGCCATTCCGGGAGCAATACCTCCTTTGCTTGGCTGGGTGGCTGCAACCGGATCATTCGATACCGGTGCCTGGGTCTTGTTTTCGATACAGTTTCTCTGGCAGTTCCCCCATTTCTGGGCCATCGCCTGGGTGCTCGACGAGGATTATAAAAAGGCAGGATTCAAAATGCTCCCCTTCGGTGAAAAAAACAAGGATGCGGCTTTTCAGACCCTGATCTATACCTTCAGTTTAGTCCCCCTGGGGGTGATTCCTGCGATTTTCGGTATCAGCGGCTGGCTTTCTGCAGGTATTTCGGTTGCGGCAGGATTGCTCTTCTTTTGGCAAGCCTGGAATTTGTTCAACCACCTGGACACTGCTCATGCACGCAAACTGATGTTCGGTTCGTTTGTTTATCTGCCTGTTGTACAACTTGCCTTGTTTCTTGATAAAGCTTAATCAGAATCCGTCCATGAATACTGCCTCCTTGCCTGAAAACCAAACCCATACGGGATTCTCCTCCCGCAGGGTGCTGCTGTGGATCGCCATCGCCAGCATTGTCATGCTGTTTGCCGGTCTGACTTCCGGATATATTGTTCGTCAAGCTGAGGGCAACTGGAAGGTGTTTGAGCTACCTACTGTTTTTACCATTTCCACGGTAATCATTCTGGTAAGCAGCCTCAGCATGCACCTGGCCGTTCGAGCTGCCAGGTCCAACGATACCAAGGCAATCAAGACGTATCTTCTGGTAACGCTCGGTCTGGGTTTCGCGTTTGTTTTCACCCAGTTTCTGGGTTGGAACGAGTTGGTCAAAAA
>JAULUX010000087.1:0-5703 GCA_032111385.1 Bacteroidia bacterium | reverse complement strand
TCGGGGCATTTCGTACACATCGGGAGCGATCTCGGTAGCTGCGAATACAAGTCGTTTCCCCTGAACATTGTAGCTGAGGGTCAAACCCGCTTTTTGGCGTTCCAGGTTGTAATTGACAATGGCGTTGAGGACATAAGGGGCCTGTCCGTACATCGGGCGGCTGAGGGTGTCGTATGGGATGAACACCTTTACGCCGTTGCTCTCGCTGACGGATTTTAGAATGACTTCAGTTTCTGATTTAACAAATGAGGCATTGGCACGAACCTCCCAGCGCGTTCCGATTTTCCGCACACCTTCAAGCTCGATTCCCACTACATAGGAGTTCTCCGCGTTCACCCACGTGTTCGACTCGTTGAAGTTCAGTAGTTCGATGTGGTTCCTGAATTTCTTGTAAAAAGCACTGGCTGAGACAGAATGGCCTTTGGCATGGTAGGATTCCCAGCGGATATCGACATTGTCAACATCAACAGGCTTCAGGGCCGAATTTCCCGCCACTATGGAACGCAATTCAAAGTCAAGAACGTTATTCTCGGTGATCTCCCTCACGCTGGGATAGGCGACCGAGCGTCCGTAGTTGAAGCGGATGTTCCTGTTGTAGGTCTCATCATCCCTGTACTTGTAAATGACACTCACGCTGGGAAGCGGTTTAACGACATCGATGTCGCCGGGATTCGAGAGGAAATTATCCCCGTCGGCCTTCCTCCTGGTGTCATTCTTCGCATATCCCTTCACGTAGTATTCGTAGATATCCGCGAAAATCCTTGCCTTTTCGATCCGAAGACCACCGGTGACACGCCATTGCGTATTGATGGAGTAGTCTGTCATCGCATAGGCTGCAAGCACTTCGCTGTAACCCAGGGTGCGGTTTCCGGGATAATCAGTGGCTACGTAGAATATCTTGGAGCGCCTCCTGGGTATGCCCTGAAAAGTATAGCTTTCGATACCGAAGTTGACCGGATCGAGGAACGCAGCCAGGTCTCCGTTAGGTATCTCATAAGATCCCGTCTGCACGTTACCGGAGCTGTCCGTAGCAGAAAGAATGTATTGGTATTGATCGAAATCCCTTTCAAGACGGGTGTAAGCCCCGCCGAATTTGATTTTCCTGCTCAGTCCCGGCTTCTCCTTGATCGGAACTTCTACCGACACACGGGCATCCCACACATCTTCATCCAGATAACGGTAGTCGCGCGTATTCGGTGAATTTCCAATTCCACTGACCAGAATATCATCCGCATCAAAGGTGCTGAGTGTCCTGAAATCCGGAATGTTGCTTCGACCATCCGTGTATGAACCCCTGAACTCGATCTTGGATTTCAGTGAAGGGATGTAATGATCGGAATTGAACTGCGTGATAAGCTGACGACGTTCTTCATACAACTGGTCCTGCGCCTGAAACCGGGTCAAAGGCTGATCTTCGAAAAAGCCGAAACCGTCGATAGTTCTCAGGCTGTTTGAGCCATTGAAGTTGGGCATGAACAAGGCACTCAAGCTGTGGTTGTTGTTGATTTTCCAGGAGCCCTTCATGAGCACGCTCCAGGTGTTCACCTCGCGCGAGATCTGCTGATCGGCAGCGAATGGAATACCCAGGTTATTGTCCTGATCGGTACGTGCACGACCGATGGTGGCTTCCGGATCATAAGAAACGTTGCTGCCATACCTGAAACCGAACAGGTAACCAATGGCGCCTTTTTTGACCGGGATCTGATTGCCGATTCCAAATGACTGGCTGAAATTGATCGGTGCAGTACGTCGTCCCAGCAGCCATGTGTTCGAAAAAGACTTGTTCTGTTGGGCAGCCGGAATGTTCATGGTCTCGAATGCCTGAAGGGCCTGGTTCGCCTGGTATTGGGCATAGGCTGCATTGTAGGCGGTGGGGTCGTTGATCAACGCCGGCTCAAGCAGACCCAACTGGACCAATCCCAGCTTGAACATATCCTGACCAAACTGCGAATTCGGATCCCAACTCCCCGTAACACCCAACCCTGCGTAATATGTGCCCAGACCAAGGGCGACCATCTCTTCGTACTGGGTTGGTCTGTAATTGTAATTGATAAAACCGGTGTGGTCACGGTCGCGAAGTCCGTTATCGTATGCCAGCCAATCGGTACTGCTGCGGTCACCTGAGAGAATGTCCCTGAAGGTACTTTGCGTGTTGTATCCGATTTGGGTTTCGGCCGCGAGGGTCAACTGCTCGGGGTAATCACGGGTCTCTACCGATATGTAGGCACCGGCCCAGTTACCGGGAAGATCGGGAGACATCGATTTGGTGATAATGATGTTGTCGACAAGGTTGGCCGGAATGAAATCAAGTCGCAGGTTGTTGGTGAAGGGATCCAGGGTAGGAACCATGGAACCGTTTACGGTTGTGCGGATATACCGGTCGCCGATCCCCCTAACGGTTATGAACCCTGAACTGCTGGTGGAAACTCCGGTGACCCTTGCAATGGCGGATGCCACGTTGTTATCGCCCGTCTTCCGCATCGTGGCAGATGAAATGTAGTCGATAGTGGTAGCCGATTTCTTCTTCATGCTCTCCATGTAGTAGTCGGCGGCTTTGATGGCCGTGGCCTGGATCTCGACCTCCTTCACTTCCACGGAGGAGGACTGCATGATGAAATTCTTTACGATCACATCTCCACCCTGCGGTTCGACAGGATGCTCGATGGTTTTGAACCCCATGTAGGACACGAGCAAAGTACAGGGAGAAGCATTCGGCAGCCGGAGGGAATAATTCCCATCAAAATCGGAGGAGGCGCCGACCGAAGTGTTGCCTTTCATGACTACGGTGACGCCAATGAGGGCTTCACCGAGGTTGTCGGTGATCTTACCACGGACAGTCACCTGTGAATATCCTTGGACCGATGCCAGGAATATCAGTAATGAGGACAATACGAAAGATAGCCTGAGATACACTTTCACCTGGTCAGCTTTGGACAGTTCGCTATAATAATAAACCGGATACTTACACCAATCAGAAATGTGTTCAGTTCTTGACGATGCGTCTGGTCGTGTGACCGCCTTCGTACATCATGTCAACCAGGTATGTACCGGAAGGCAGGTTACTCAGGTCGATCTTCTCCATGATATCGCTCTGAAGATTACCCAGATTGCGGGAAAACACCTGACGACCGTCGATGGATTGGATGGTCATGGAGTAGTTGCCGGGTTTGCGCGATGCAAATACCCAAACGCTGAACAAATCACGGGACGGATTGGGATACACGCTGAAGGCAGGTGCATCCTGCTGGATATCGAGTTCCGGATTGCCCACGTTGGCAGAGAACGCAAGCGCAGGAAAGAGGATCTCCGTTCCGGTAGGATTGTCCCAAACATAATTTTCAACTACACCGGGTACGGGCGTACGAAGCTGAACATTGAGCTTGAATGAAAAATTTCCGTCGGTGGTGATCTGGGCGATCAACACTTTGTTGCTGACGCTATCCGGACCGTAGGTGCCGTTGAGCGTTGACCACGACCCATTGAAGCTGGAAAAGACCGGGCCATTGGTACCGTCATTCTGATTATCGAATACGGCGATCTCATTCGTAATTCCCAGCTCTGTAAATGGCTCCGGGGTACCGAGCAGAAAACCATCCTGGGTGGTCAACGGAATCCCTGCGAAGGGATTGCTGCCTTGCAATACCTGCGGTGTAAAATTGTTCACGATGTTACCTACACCATCGTCTTCTGTTTTCAATACACCGAAACGACCTGCACAGGCTGCGCCGGCGGTTAGCCATGAATCGAGCATGACCGTATTCTTTGCCGCATTCACGAAGGAATAATTTGGCGTTGTCGATCCACGGTCCTCGTTGTTGAAGAACAAGGTGCTTGTTTCGATGCGCATCTCATGATTGGAAACACCGTAGGCCACCTGAAATTTGTACCCGGGCTGCATATCCAGATAGATCCGGTAGGTGACCGAACCGACAGGCAAAACTCCACCTGCAGAATTGGCTAACGTATCGTTTGCCTCAGAAACGTAATACCGTTCAACAATGACATCTTCCAGTCCGTTTTGGGCGAATCCGCTGATTGAAAGGAAGAGAGCCTGAATAAGAAGTAAGGTTTTTTTCATGTGCTTTAAAGGAAGAAACCCGCGTGGGATTGGTTGATTTTTGGTTTGTATGGGGGCACAAATTTGACCAATAGACATTTTAAGAGGCCGATACGGACGGTTATAAAATGTTTAAGCCTGTATTAAGAATAGTTGCTGTTTTGTATTTACTATTTGTTAATGTTTTCTTTAACTGAAACCGGAAGATTATTGGATGAAGCACGATGACCGTCATTATCAACCGCCTTTGCCATATACACTCCGGAACCGTTCCCATCAGGTACTTCGAAAACATATGGGGCTTGATCGTCGCTGGCGATAATCTTGCCATTCAGGAACAAATCGACCCGCGCAACAGAACCATCGGCATCATTGCACACTGCTTCTATCTGTGTACTTGCGTTTTTTGATCTACGTGAATCCGGGCTCAACAACCTGATCTCGACAGAAGGCGCCGACTTCCCGGGGGCACTGGAAAATAAGAGTGCGGGATGAACCGATTCGCCGCTGGCAGGATTTCGTGCGACGAATTTCTCGGTTCCACCACCGGGTACCGCCAGTTGGATATTCAACTCAAAGGACAAGATCCCATCGGTTGTCAATTGCGCGATCAGCACTTTATTTTCCGGCTGAGGACCTACCGTTCCGCCGTAACTTGCCCACGCACCATCGGTGGTTCGCAACAATCCGGTAACGTCGTTAGCGTAGCGGTGTTCGAAAATGCGCAGGTCCTGCTCCATATTGAAATAATTGACCGCCGGCTGCAACTTCAAAAAACGCATACCGTCTTTTTCTACCAGCGGTATTCCAGCTTCCGGGTTGTTGTTCCGAAGCAGTCCATGCTTGTTAGAAAGTGCCAGGCTGGGGACAGTATCGTCCGTTAGCTTGGGGATAGCCTGGTAATCCAATGCGGCTGCACCGAGCGAAAGCCAGCTATCCAGTAAAGCATAACCTGCGGTCAACTGATTCGGATGGATGTCATTGGCCGAAATACCATCGGCAACCGGACAATTGTAAAACCGGGTTGTGGTGGCGATCTTCAACTCATGGTCCGCAATACCGAATATCGCCTGTAACCTGTACACGGGCGCCATATCAACATAAATGCGGTACGTGGTTGAGCCCTCCGGAACGCATCCGGTGGAATCGGAACACAAACTATCAGCCGGTCCGGTGACGTAGTATTTCTCCACAAGGATACCATCAAGACCACTTTGACCTTTGCTGCTCATTACAGTCAGCATCAGAAAAAGAAATAAACGGGATTGAATGCTTCGGGGTATGACCGAACGAACTACGGTAAGTGACATGGTTGTCTGGAACGAGCTGAGTCCAAAATTACGGGCAGCCATCCGGACGAATTCAAGGTCGGGATTAACCTTGTATTAAGTAATTGTAAACCGCTACTGCAATACTCGCGATCCCTGAACCAAGATGAAAGAATCAGGACGTAAGCCCTTGATTGGGATCGGCACCATGATCTCCATTATCTGCGTGTGACTTCGAAAGGTAGATATGGATTTCGTCCTGAGCGCGATGCCGGGTCCTGGAACGCGTGATGCGGTATTTGTTGTCCTGCTGGATATTGATCATGCGCGACTTGACGTTATCGCGCCATTGGATTTCCATGATATCGTTCAACTGCC
>JAULUX010000086.1:0-25875 GCA_032111385.1 Bacteroidia bacterium | reverse complement strand
TCCTTCTCCACTGATGACTTCTTTTACAACAGACTTCAAGCGCTCTTCAAACTCACCCTTGTATTTTGCTCCGGCGATCAAAGAACCCATATCCAGTGAGTAGATGACCTTGCTTTTCAGGTTTTCAGGTACATCTCCATTGATGATCCTGTGTGCAAGTCCTTCGGCTATTGCCGTTTTACCCACACCGGGTTCTCCGATCAGGATGGGATTGTTCTTTGTTCTTCGGGAAAGTATCTGAAGCACTCGTCGTATCTCCTCATCACGGCCAATAACGGGGTCGAGTTTCCCCTCGCGGGCGAGTTGATTCAGGTTTCGCGCGTATTTCCCCAGCGCATTGTAGGTTTCCTCAGCACTTGCAGAGGTGACACGCGAGCCTTTGCGGATGTCCTTGATGGCGGCACGTAGTTCATCCTCCTTCACTCCGGATTCTTTCAGCAACCGCGCTACTGCATCTTTGCCGGACAAGATACCCAGCATTAAGTGCTCTACGGAAACGAACTCGTCTTTGAAATCTTTGATGAGTGCCAATGCCCTCTGCAATGCAGATTGCGCATCGTTCCCAAGGTAAGCCTGACCGCCACTGACTTTTGGATAAGCTTGAACAACCGAGTCTGTGGATTTGAGTAAACCTGCCAGGTTTATATTTAGTTTTTTGAGGAGCAGTGAAGCAACATCTTCCGGGTTCCTGAGCATGACCTGAAGAATATGCCCCGGCTCAATGGACTGTTGACCATTCGCCATGGCAGCGGATTGCGCCTCTTGCAGTATTTCTTGCGATTTTATGGTGAATTGATTCAGATTCATTTTAGTGATTTTCCCTCATCACATCAAAGGTTGACCCACTTTTGAAGCGCCTTGATTTTTCTGTTATAATGTCAGACAGAGGCGATGAGATATGACAGCTGGTCGTTTAATGTGTTTCAAATACGACAAGTTGTCTGAATTGTAAAAAAGAAAGCCGCCTTACGGGGCGGCTTTCGAGGAGTGATTGGGTAAGCGATTGAATTTGTTCAGAATGTGATAGTGATGGTTCCTTTCTGTTCCAACGGCATGGTGGTTCCTCCATCAAATTTGGCACTCAATGCGGCTTGTTGAGCTTTTGTCAACAAGTAAGGACTGGTGGTAGTGGTGCCCTCTACTCCTGGTTCCGCTTTTAAAATGTCACCATACTTATTGATGGTGATAGCCACGACAACGATTCCTCGTTCCATGGTTAGATTGTCAATTTTGGGCTGTTTGATGATTTTCCGTCCAGGCATTAGAAATGAAACGCCCTTCTGTCCTGCCGGTGTATTCCCGGTACCGGTACCGGGCTCTGCATCGAAGGAAATGGACTTGATCTGTCCAAGTTGGAAAGTGAGCACGCTCCCCTTGTGAAAGAAACTCACGGTATTGTTTTCGATTTTCTGTAACTCCCCATTCAAGGTTTCTCCGCTCTTGGTAGTAATGAGATGTTGACCCAGGCTGAATCCGGAGATTAGGATCGCAGGCACGATGAAAATAATGGTCTTGAATTTCGAGTACATTTCAGAAGGTTGAACGATTCAAATCTAATTTGAATTACATGCGGAGCGGTTTGCCTTTTGAAAATGCAATGAACAGGCAGATGTTAATACTTACATTTGTCACCAAGCATGCCATCCGCAATGCCATGGTATTGTGGATCCTAATGCTTTAATGGTTTTATCACAGCCCATTCCTAATCAATTTATTGTTTGTCTTCGGATTGAGTCATTATGAATTATTCATCAGGTGTTCCTCCTTTTTTGATGAAGATGCTTTCCCTTGAAAGGTCCCTGTCGTCCGGTTTGCCGGGTGAGGAAGTGCAAATGCGTATGGCTCCACCCGAGCGTTCTCGATTTTCAGAGTTTTCGCCAGCTCTTGAAATTCATCATCGGGCTGGTGTTTTGGTCGGACTCGTTCCGTATCCAGAGGATCCGGCTCAGGCTGCTGTTTTATTGATCGAGCGTGCCCATGGTCCGGATGTTCATGCCGGTCAGATAGCGTTTCCGGGAGGGAAACAGGAGTCCGGTGAAACGTTATTTCGGACAGCTCTAAGGGAATCCGAGGAGGAGATTGGGGTTCCGGCCTCCGCGTGGAAAGCTGTTGGAGAACTCAGTCCATTGTTTATTCCACCGAGCCGTTTCCTTGTTCATCCATTTGTGTTTTACATGCATTCCGTTCCGGAATTTCAACCGAATAGTATGGAGGTGAACCATGTGCTGATTGTTCCATTTTCGCATCTCCGATCGGATGATTCAAAAGGGCATGGGCGGTTTCATACCGCTGGTGGACGAATAGTCGAGGCCCCTTACTTTCGATGGGAAGACAAGCGAATTTGGGGAGCAACTGCGATGATGCTGTCTGAACTAATCGCTCTGACGGAAGGCTCGGGTAGTTGATGTGTTCAAAAAACAAAGGAGGGGTCTCTTAGAAACCCCTCCTTCGCATTCTGCATGGTTCGCTGGAATCAGTTCCAGTTTTTTATTGTGCCGAGGTCGGCTTGTTGAACATTCAGGATTTCGTTCGTAACGGCATCAGTGATGAAAGCAATGACTTTCCATCGGCTGTTCGGATTGATTTTCTCAGGAATATCAACAGTGAACCCTGATACAATGCTGCTGCCTGCGTTTATTGTGGTGGTGGATAATGTATTGCCGAAGGCCGAAGTAAGTACCCTTCTTACCACTTGTGAGTGTAGATAGTTGTTGATCGGGTTGCCCATATTTGTGAAAGGTGTTCCCGCAACGTTATTCATGTTGTTCGTTTGTGCAAATGCGGATTTGGAGCTGATCACCTGGTCTTCTACAAGGTAGACCGTGAGGTTCAGTGGTGTTGAGAAATTGGTAGTGAAACCGGAATGAACAAATATGTTCGCTGCGCGGTTTGCGGTGGTGGAACGGATAGCCAATCCGCAATCGACTGGTTTAGTCAGGTTGGCGGTGACAGCGTTGCTGAATTGTGAGGAGTTTATTAGAATTTGACTTCCAAACGATTTGCGATCGATACATCCGGTTGGATCAGTCAAGGCAGACACGCCCATCGAGGTCAGCAGCCTCTGGGTTTGATTCAAGGCCATCACATCATTCCAATGCAGTTCTGTGCTGTAAACCCGGTTTGGATTGGCGCGAACAACCTGTTCCAGCGTCCATGACGACATCGGTACATCACCGTTAGTCGTACTGACGAAGTGCTCTACTATCGTTTTTTTGGTAAAGGCAGAAGGTACTGGTCCAACGCCTGTGGTCGTTGTATTGGCCCTGTCATTTTCCGGATTAAAAACAGTTTCAGGTGTCTCCTTTTGACACGCCGTGACAATCAGAGCAGCCGAGGCCAGCAATAAAAAATACTTGTTCATCGTGTTGTTGTTTATTTGTTTAATGCAATGTTACATCCGTAAGTATGTTCATACTGGTCTAAATCTGTTTCAATCTTACATTCGATCGCTGGGGAATCGCACGCTTTAATTTTGCAAACACTTGAAATACAGTATTATAATAGCATTTATATCTTACACATGAATTGTGGCACTACGATCTTGTGCGATACCATAGTAACCTTTGAAAGCTGGATTTTCAAGATCACTGAATCCTTTCAATTGCGGATTGAATTGGATCAGCGGTGTTTTTGATTAGATGAATCTACAAAGCGTATTTTTGAAGAATGCAAGTCGAAAAGCCTGATGAGGGGATATTGATTATCCGTGTATACGGTTTTCTGATCAGTAGCCGAAAAGAGATTTTGATTGCGCATGAGCACCATTTCGATATGCCGATGGTGAAGTTGCCGGGTGGAGGGCTGCAGTTCGGTGAAGGTCCTGCGGATACCTTACGCAGGGAATTGATGGAAGAACTCAGTTTTGAAATGGAAAGTGGACTGCAATTTCACACCACGGATTTCTTCGCCCGTTCCGCATTTAACAGGAATCATCAGGTGTTGGGTGTCTACTATATTGTCGAAGCGGATTCTCACTTGGAAAACAGGTTCAGAACGCCCTTAATTCATCCGGAATCGAATGGCGAATTTGACTTTTGCTGGGTAGGCTTGGATGAATTGAAGTCGCTTCAATTGACTTTTCCGGCCGATCGGCAGGCACTTCAGAAATTTCTGGAAGAAGTTGATCGAGGACTTATTCGTTGGCCGGGAAAAAATTGACTTTCATGAATCCTTTACGCTCAAACTGGTCGATGGCTTTTAGTGCGTCAGATCTGCTCCTGAATCCGGTCAGCACAAGATAAAAAGTGCGTAAGTCTCCTATGCCTGCTCCTGCAATTATAACTTTATCCACCGGTTCCTGGAGATACAATTCATTGGCCAGGTAGATCATGTGCAATAGGTCCTTCGTTTTCCAAAGTGCGATGGAATAACCGTGAAGCGCCTCGGGATTACCCAGGCAGTCCATGATGTCTTCACACGAAAACAGACTGTCAATCGTCTTGCTTCGTGTGATCAAATTCATCACCTCGAGTCTGACAGAGGCCAGACCTTTACTATAACTTCCAATTCTTCGTGCCGCCGCTTCCGATAGGTCGATGATGCGTGAATTGACATAAGGCCCACGGTCATTCACCCTGACAGTGGTGCTGAGGTGGTTCTTTTGATTGTAGACTCTGATGTAGGTGCCGAAGGCAAGTGTGCGGTGCGCTGCAGTAAAGTCGTGGTTGTGGAAGATCTCTCCATTTGCAGTTTTTCTGCCTTCAAAAGACTTGCCGTAGTAAGATGCCTTCCCTTCAAGCCGGATGGATTTTTTGGAAATGCTATCCTGGTGAAAAAGCAGTGCTAACAGAATCGCAGCGAAAAGGCTTAGTGGCAGAAAGCGGATCATGGCACTAAAATTAACAAAATGCCGACGAAATTCTGCGGAAGTCAGGCGAGGCGGTGTGTGATGACCTGTTCGACTTTGTCGTGCAATTGCTGTGGAAGAAAGCTTCGCCACCTCAATTCGTCCAGTTCACCTCCGTAAACGAAATAGTAATCGATGTTGTATTTGCTTAGTTCCTGTCGCACATGCTCGCGGAAATTCAAGGCGATCACCCAGCCTTCTTCGATATCTTCAAACCATTCCTGGTAGTAACAGTCGTCGGATCCGTGGAAGTTCAGGACGTTTTCACCGATGAGGATGAATTTGTTGATGCCTCTGCTGATAAGCAGGTCGGCTACCTCCCGTTTCAAATGCATGATGTCGTTGTGGATCGCGTCGTTCCATTCACCAATGAATTCCAGAATACAGAATCCCGAGTCGTAATCTGTGAATAATGTCTTGAGGTATAACGTGGGAGATCCAAAAGCATCCCATTGGGGATGGATGTAATAATTATAGACGGTGTTGGAGTATTCGAATTCACTGTATTCCTTTCCATAAAATGGAGACCATTCGTCTTCCGACGATACATACAAATGCCTCCAGGCATAATGTGGCTCGATTTCCTGCATGACCTATTCTCGAATTAAAGATAATACGGTCAAGCGAATGTTCGCAAGTGAGCTACTGGCTTTTTTATCTTAAAATTACCGAAGTAGGCCTACTGACTTTGAAATGCCGCTACCGCATTCCTAACGCTGCCATGCTTTTTGAGTAGCGACTCAGCATCAGCCGGGCCGAGTCCGGTGGCTTCCATCACCATCCGGGTTCCCCGGTCGATGAGTTTGAGGTTGCTCAATTGCATGTCGACCATTCTGTTTCCTTTGACACGGCCCATTCGGATCATCAAAGCGGTCGATATCATGTTCAAGACAAGCTTTTGAGCCGTACCTGCTTTCATCCGGGTACTGCCGGTCACGAATTCAGGACCGGTCACCACGACAATGGGGTAGTGTGCTTTTAATGCGACCGGACTTCCGGGATTGCATGTGATACAACCTGTCAAAACACCCGCTTCGTTGCATTTCTCGAGCGCTCCGGTGACGTAGGGTGTTGTTCCGGATGCGGCTATTCCGATCACACTGTCAAGCGAATTGATCTGGTGAAGTTGAAGGTCGCGCCAGCCCTGCTCGAAATCGTCCTCTGCAAACTCAACCGCTTTGCGTATCGCACCGTCTCCGCCGGCGATGAGTCCGATGACAAGTCCATGTGGTACGCCGTAGGTCGGAGGACATTCAGAGGCATCAAGAATACCGAGCCGTCCACTAGTTCCGGCACCGATATAAAACAAGCGTCCGCCCTGTTGCATCCTTTCAAAAATCGCTTCAACCAAAACGGTGATTTGGTGAATCTGCTTTTCGACGGCAAGGGCGACGGATTGATCTTCTTTGTTTATCCCGCGAAGCAAAGCCTCCACCCGCAACTGGTCGAGGTCACGGTAGCTCGATTCCGATTCGGTGATTTTTTCGAATGCCATCAATTCAGAGGACTCAGCGGTAAAGGGGAGGGAAGGATGCAGGGTCGCTCAACGACATCATCGAATAGACCGCATCATAAACGTCCTCTGCAGAGGGCTTGGAGAAGTAATCTCCGTCCGATCCGTAGGCAGGGCGGTGATCCTTAGCCGATAGTGTTACAGGCTCCTGGTCAAGGTAACGGAAGCCACCTTGCTTTTCAATCACTTGTTGAAGCATGTAGGCCGTTGCTCCTCCGGGTACGTCTTCGTCCAAGAATAGGACTCTGCCGGTCTTGGCCAAAGATCGGACGATATCCTGCCCTCTGTCGAAAGGCAGAAGGCTTTGTACATCGATCAGTTCAACCTGTATTCCTGCTTCGTTGAGGCTGAGTATCGCCTCCTGTGCGATGCGAATGCAGGATCCGTAGGTGACGATGGTTACGTCATTTCCTTCCTGCAGAACTTCCACTTTCCCGATTTCCATCCTGAATTGTCCGAGGTTGGTCGGCATGTGCTCTTTGATCCTGTACCCGTTCAGGGGTTCTATCACAAGAGCCGGTTCGTCGCTTTCGAGCAGAGTGTTGTAGAAGCCGGCCGCCTGGGTCATGTTTCTGGGTACCAATACATGCACTCCTCTTAATGCTCCAAGTATGAATTGCATTGGGGAGCCGCTGTGCCATACCCCTTCAAGGCGGTGTCCTCTTGTCGAAATGATCAGAGGCGCTTTTTGTCCCCCTTTGGTACGGTATTGCAAACAAGCAAGGTCGTCGGTAAGTACCTGGATGGCATAAGCCAGATAGTCGAGATACTGGATTTCAGCGACCGGACGCAATCCCCGAAGCGCCAGACCGATGCCCTGTCCAATGATGGTGGCTTCCCGAATACCGGTGTCGAAGACCCTGTTTTCACCATGCTTGGTTTGAAGTCCGGCGTAGGTCTGGTTGACACCTCCGATGAAACCAACATCTTCACCGAAAATCACCAGTTCCGGCCTTTGACCGAGCTGACTATCCCAATTGGCTTGAAGGACCTCACGTCCATCTACCGGCGCGGACGAACTGTCATAGCTCGGAGGAAGTGGTTGTATTTTGTCTGCACTCCATGGGCTGTGGCTATGCAGGTGTGAATCGTATCGTTCCCTATTGGAATCCTCATACGATTTCAGCCATTCGATAAGTCCCTTTTTTGCAGGAGAAGCCTCATGTCGAACGTGGCGAAGGGCCTTTTTGACAGCGCTGATGATGTCTTTGCGCTCAGGATCATTGAGCTCTTTTAGCTTATGTACCTGGATTTCGATGAAAGGCCTGTTGGAACTGTGGTGGGCCAGGTCTTCCAGCAAACGGTAGGCTTCGATAGCCTCTTTCTTGATAGGCCCGGTGTGCCTTTCCCATGCCGATTTACGCGCCAGTTGTACGGTGTTCCGGGCTCCTGCTTCAATCTGGGTAAGCTCTTCTTCGGAGGCCAAAGACGATTCTAAGATCCACTCTTTGAATTTCCGGATGCAGTCGAAATTTTCTTCCCACGCCAGCCGTTCGGCACTCTTATACCGTTCGTGTGAGCCGGAGGTGGAGTGGCCCTGGGGTTGTGTGACCTCCGTTACATGGAAAAGTACAGGAACATGCTGATTTCTGCACAGTCGTATCCCTTCTTCGTACATGTCGATCAAAGCCGGGTAGTCCCATGCTTTTGCCCGCAGTATGATGAACCCGGGTTGGTCCTCGGTTTGCTCAAACCCACTCAGGATCTCTGAAATACTTTGTTTGGTGGTTTGGTATTTGGCAGGTACGGAAATGCCATAACCGTCATCCCACACACTGATGGCCATGGGCACTTGCATCACGCCGGCCGCATTGATGGTCTCGAAAAAGAGACCCTCAGAGGTGGATGCGTCACCGATGGTGCCAAAGGCGACTTCACCGCCCTCGGCAGTAAATCCACTCATCCTGGCTGACAGTTCAGGATTGCTTCTGTAAAGCTTGGAGGCCAAAGCGAGTCCGAGAAGTCGGGGCATTTGTCCGGCGGTCGGGGAAATATCAGCGGAGGAGTTCTTGCATTCGGTCAGATTCTTCCAGGTTCCGTCCTGATTCAGTAAACGGGTGGCGAAGTGGCCGTTCATGCACCGACCAGCCGAGGAAGGCTCGTCGACTTCGTTGGGAGTAGCGTAAAGCTGTGCGAAAAATTCCTGGATATTCAATAATCCGGCAGCAAACATAAAGGTCTGATCCCTATAGTAACCCGAACGGAAATCACCGTTCTGAAACACCTTGGCCATGGCCAATTGTGCCAATTCCTTTCCGTCACCGAAAATGCCGAATTTGGCCTTTCCGGTTAGCACCTCTTTCCGGCCCAGCAGAGAGGCCTGCCGGCTTTCATTGGCGATACGGTAATCCTGAAGAACGGCGGTTTTGAATTCGTCGAAAGATAACTTTTGCACGTCTTCTCCGGCCGGATTGAGATTTACTTCCATCTTGCTTGGGCTTCGCTCTTGTACAAAAGTAAGAAACCGCCCGGTTTATGGTGCTTGGCAGGCGGCTGGCCTGTGGTCTGCCTACAAGAACAGGTCGGCAAGGACGAATAAAGCGAATACCGTACCCGCAATACCGTTGGTGGTGAAAAACGCAAGGTCGATTTTGCTCAGATCATGTGGCTTTACAAGCCGGTGCTGGTAAAGCAGCAACCCGGAAAATATCGACCATCCCGTCCAATAAATCCATCCTGCATCCGCATGAAAACCGGCTGAAAGCAAAAACAAGGCACTGGCAACATGCAGGTTTCTGGAGATAAATAAGGCTTTTTCAGGGCCGACTGCGACCGGGATGGAATGAAGTCGATGTTGGGCGTCGAACGAACGGTCTTGAAGAGCGTAAATGATGTCGAATCCACTCACCCAACAGAAAACTGCAGCGGACATCAGCAACGGGAAGATGTCGAATTTGCCGGTGACTGCAATCCAGGCCCCGATAGGAGCCAATGAAAGACCCAATCCCAATACAAAATGACACAAGGCTGTGAAACGTTTGGTATAGGAATAGCCGAGAATCACCCCAAGTGCCACAAATGAAAGTGCAAAGCAAAGGGAGTTGATGAACCATGTCGTCGCGATGAATGCCAGGCAGTTGGCGATGGTGAAACCCAATGCGGACCCGGGCTTGATGATTCCCGATGGGATTTCCCGAATGACGGTCCGGGGGTTGGCCGCATCGATTTTACGATCCGCCCAACGGTTGAAGGCCATGGCTGCAGAACGGGCGAAGACCATACATAGCAAGACCTTTATGGCGAGGGGAATAGTGAAGCCCTGGTAGCCGAAGTGAAGGGCATATCCAAAACCTATGGCCGCAAATGGCAACGCGAAAACGGTGTGTGCGAACTTGACAAGAGAAAGGTAGCGGCCGAAGACTTGAATCACCCGGCAAAAGTAGGCGGTTGATCCGAAAGGCCGTTTTAGCGGACGACCATCAGGGTGCCTGACCGGATGTCTTTTCTTTCTTCAAGTACCAGCAGGCGGTAAACCCCTGCAGGCCATGCGCCCGTGTCAATTGTGAATTCGCTTGAAGGGCTGATGGTAAATTGACAAATCAGCCTTCCGAACGAATCAAAAACCCTGCATTCTGCATTGTCGGTTATTTCTTCAGGGAAAGAGCATTTCACCAATGATGTCGTGGGGTTGGGGTAGATGGTCAATGCAGCCGGGCTGTTCTCAGGCAATGAAAGAGGCAAACAACCCGTAGAAAGCGAAAATGCATCCAGCTTCCCATGTCCCCACAAATTATTGGGAAGGTTCGCGCCCGTGAATTGATCGTTCCTGGAGCAAAGCAGCACACGGTTCCGGATATCCGTCCAGGTTGCATTCGGATTTTGCTGCAGATACAAGGCGATAGCCCCCGCTACTGCGGGTGCAGCGGAAGAAGTTCCTCCGTTGCGGATGTGCATACCTCCCTGGGCAAGTTTGAAGGGCTGATTGGCGATAAACCAGGGGGCCATGGAAAGTTTGAGGGCCGAAAGGGTGATCTCACCTGTAGCGGTGATGTCGGGTTTGGTGCGACCGTCACGGGTCGGTCCCCGGCTGGAAGAGACCGCAAGCGCACCTTCGATGGTGGGGAATGTTTGGGTTGCTCCGTTGTAATCGATGTAGTTGTTGCGGTTCACATATTGGCCGACGCAGATCACTTTGTCGCTGCACTGGAAAGAGCTGCAGATGTTCTGCTGGAGATCAGGTGCACGGTGATATACACTCATCGGGAAAATCGAAGAGGGTGGAGGTGTGAGTACAGTGCTTTCAAAGCTCCATCCGTCAAGTAAACCGTTGCCTTTACTGGTAAGACGGAAAATGCAGTTGGTTGAGTCCGGTTGGATTTGATAAATAAGCCCGATTCTGCCTCCGACCAATTGGCCATAGGACAAAACGGTGGCGATCCGGTTCCCTGATACACTAAAGAGCGTGTCGGTTCGGAGAATGCCCAAATGATACTGGATGTCCCTCCAGGGCAAGGAGCCGATGGTGAGTGGCTGGGTCGCTAGCTGGTCTGCCGCTACGGAAAATTCGAGTTGGGCGATATCGGCCGTGTCCGACCAGGCCTCGATGTAAATGGGATTAGAACCCGAGGGCGTGAACCAGGTGAGGGCAGTATCGTTATTCAATGCATGACGGAAATGAAGGGCGTAGTTTCCGGCATTACCGGCAGCGGCAACGACCATCCTGCCGTTTTGGGCGGCAATCAGGTTGTCGATGGCCTGGGCGGAGAGGTCGAGTCCGTCGTGGGATCCGAAATAGGTTCCTGCGCTGATGTTGATGACGCAAGGCTGTCCGAGTGAGTCGGCTTTATTGAAGATGTAGGCCACCGCATCTGCGATTGAACTCAACCATTCGTCGTCGTTGAGGTTGAAGTCGAGCGATACGGCAATGATGTCGGATTTTGGAGCCGCACCCTTGAATTCAGGCATGGTATCTCCACTGGCTGTAGCAATACCGGCAACGTGGGTGCCGTGTGCTGTTTGGTCGACATGGGCGGTTGCAAGCCCGTTTTCAATGTCGGTTTTGGAAAACTCCTGGCCATAGTTGTAAAGTGCCGGTGTGTTTCCCGCATTCGGAAGGATGTGGTCCCAGATCCAGAGGATCCTGCTGTTCCCCAGGCTGTCCTTGAAATCGGGATGGGTGAAGTCGATGCCGGTGTCGATGATCCCCACGATCACGCCGCTACCGTCGTAGCCGGATAGGAGTGGTGAAACCCCCTGATGGACAAGGTCGATCCGGTTATTGACCAGCATGCGGTCGTTGAGTTCGCGAAGCTTAAGACGGCCTTCTTCCATCCGGATAATCGCAGGGTTTTTCGAAAGGTTGTTCAGCGAACCTGCCGGTACAGTCGCAGATACGATGTCGCCCGCCTCGAACTTGATGATTCCTCCCGCCGCGGTTACAGCTTCACGGACCGAAGGTGCTTCTCCTCGGATCAGAATGGACACAGGCTTCGATCCCTTTGATTCATCCATAGCCAATTGCTTCAATGCCAGGCTCAGGGTGGTGGGTTGTGCTGAGGTCTGCAAATTGATCAGGACAAAGCAGACGAAAAGAAAGAGGATGCGCATCTGATTTTGGAGTGATAGTTTCTTCATGGTTCTCTGTAAAACGGGTACATTTGCCTCCCGTAAACAGTTCTACGAAAACAGGTATTAAAGTTACACGAAACAAGCAATCGAACCATGTCTGACGACCGTAAAATAATTTTTTCAATGGTGGGAGTGAGCAAGACTTACCCTCCCCAGAAGCAAGTACTCAAAAACATCTATCTAAGCTTCTTTTATGGAGCTAAAATCGGAATCCTGGGGTTGAACGGTTCCGGAAAATCGACTTTGTTGAAGATCATAGCAGGTCTTGAGAAGTCGTTCCAGGGAGAAGTGGTCTTTTCACCGGGGTATCGCGTGGGATATTTGTCGCAGGAGCCCGAGCTGGATGAGAACAAGACCGCCCGTGAAATTGTCATGGAAGGCGTACAGCCCATCGTCGATTTGCTCAAGGAATACGAGGATGTGAACAATAAGCTCGGCGAGCCCCTCGACGATGATGCAATGAATAAGTTGATCGAGCGTCAGGCTGAATTGATGGATCAGATCGATGCGGCGGGAGCGTGGGAACTCGATAATAAAGTCGAGGTAGCCATGGATGCGCTTCGCTGCCCGGACCCCGAGACGCCGGTAAGCATTCTCTCCGGTGGAGAACGTCGTCGCCTCGCGCTTTGTCGTCTTCTGCTCCAGGAACCTGAGATCCTGTTACTGGACGAGCCGACCAACCACCTCGATGCGGAAAGCGTGGAATGGCTTGAGCACCATCTGCAGCAGTACAAGGGTACAGTCATCGCCGTTACCCACGACCGCTATTTCCTCGATAATGTCGCCGGATGGATCCTTGAACTCGATAGGGGAGAGGGGATACCCTGGCAAGGTAACTACAGTAGCTGGCTCGAGCAGAAGGGGAAGCGTTTGGAGCAGGAGGAAAAGTCGGAAAGCAAACGCAGGAAAACCCTGGAGCGTGAACTTGAGTGGGTGCGCATGTCGCCCAAGGCGCGTCATGCCAAATCCAAGGCCCGCCTTTCCGCTTACGACAAGATGCTGAACGAAGAAACCCGGGAGAAGGAAGATCGATTGGAACTTTTCATTCCACCGGGCCCGCGTCTCGGTGCACAGGTGATCGAGACCGAGCATGTGACCAAAGGATATGGTGATCGTTTGCTGATCGAGGACCTCAGCTTTGCTTTGCCGCAGGCGGGTATCGTGGGAATCATCGGTCCGAATGGTGTAGGTAAAACCACCCTTTTCAGAATGATCATGGGCTTGGAGAAGCCCGATTCAGGTTCGTTCAAGGTGGGAGAAACGGTGCAGGTCGGTTATGTCGATCAAAGCCACAAAGACCTGATTCCCGATAAGACCGTTTTCGAAGTGATTTCCGGCGGCTCCGACAATATCATGGTCGGCAACCGCAGCGTGAATGCCCGCAGCTACATCTCCAAGTTCAATTTCAGCGGTGCGGATCAGGGGAAAAAGGTGGGTGTGCTCTCCGGTGGAGAGCGCAACAGGGTGCATCTTGCCATGACCCTGAAAACCGGAGCCAACGTCCTGTTGCTTGACGAACCGACCAACGATATCGATGTGAACACGCTCCGCGCGCTCGAGGAGGCCCTGGAGAATTTTGCCGGATGTGCAGTGATCATTTCGCACGACCGCTGGTTCCTTGATCGGGTATGTACTCATATTCTGGCGTTCGAAGGGGATTCTCAGGTTGTGTTTTTTGAAGGAGGTTACAGTGAGTATGAAGAAGCCAAAAAGAAGAGATTGGGTAACCAACAGCCGAAACGGTTCCGCTACAAGAAACTGACCACCTCCTGATCGATGAAGCCATCCATCCCCAAGGGGACCCGGGACTTTTCCCCGGGTGAAATGCTGAAGCGTAATCACCTCTTCGGAGTCATTCGTTCAGCTTTCGAGCATTGCGGCTACCTTCCGCTGGAGACTCCTTCCATGGAAAACCTGTCGACGCTGATGGGCAAGTATGGCGAAGAAGGCGATAAGCTGATTTTCAAAATCCTGGATTCGGGCGATTTTCTGGAGAAGGCGGATGAACAGGCATGGTCGGCCAAAGACAGCAGGAAATTCGCAGTTTCCGTTTCTGAAAAGGCCTTGCGTTACGACCTGACCGTTCCATTTGCCCGGTATGTGGTCATGAATCAGCATGCCATCGCATTTCCATTTCGCCGGTACCAGATTCAGCCTGTATGGAGGGCCGATAGGCCTCAGAAAGGGAGGTACAGGGAGTTCTACCAATGCGATGCCGATGTGATCGGTTCCGGTTCATTACTCTGTGAAGTGGAGATGGTGCAGCTCATCGACAAGGTGTTCATGGACCTCGGATTTCGCGTGATGGTTCAGTATAACAACCGGAAGATTCTAGCGGGTATTGCAGAAATGATCGGAGCGCCGGATCAGATGATTGAGCTTACCGTCGCGCTTGATAAGCTCGATAAGATCGGTGTTGAAAATGTGAAGGAAGAATTGGTGCAACGTGGATTTTCCCCGGATGCTTTAAGCCGGTTGGAGCCCTTGTTGACATTTTCAGGTGACAGGGCCGGTAAGCTGGCTTTGCTTGACGGATTGCTTGCGGATTCCCTCATCGGAAAGAAAGGCCTGGAGGAGGCGAAGTTGTTTTTCGGATATGCGGATACGCTATCATTCAACAGTCTTCATGTTGAATTGGAATTGACACTTGCCCGCGGATTGAATTATTACACCGGTGCGATTTTCGAAGTCAAGGCAGATGATCCCCGTATTTCGTTCACTTCCAGCATTTGCGGGGGAGGAAGGTACGATGACCTTACCGGTGTGTTTGGTCAATCCGGATTGTCCGGAGTGGGTATCTCTTTTGGTGCCGATCGGATCAAAGATGTGATGGAGGAAGCTAGTCTTTTCCCTTCGGAATGGGCGGTTTCCACTCAGGTGCTGCTAGTGAATTTCGGAGACGAATACGGCGCTGAACTTTTGGCGCTCTCGGGACGGCTTCGCAATGCAGGCATACGCACCGAACTATATCCCGATCCTGTTAAAATGAAGAAGCAACTGGCCTATGCCGATACCAGGAAGATTCCCTTCGTCTTGCTTTATGGAGAAGATGAACGGATTGGCGGCTCGTTCCAGTTGAAAGACATGTCAGATGGTTCCCAGTCCGCGTTTGATTGGGAATCCCTGCTCTTGAAACTCAATAAATGACAATGCAAAGAACCAAATACCAGTTGTGCAGCGGTTCGGTCGATCTCGAATTGCTGGAGTTGATCAGTAAAGGAAGTGTTGACGTTGTTTTGGGTGACGATGTTGCTGCGAATATCCGTGCCTGCCGTGATTACCTTGATCAGAAACTGAATGAGGAAGGCGGGATATTTTACGGCATCAATACAGGCTTCGGCTCCTTGTGCAATACCAGTATACCCACCAGGGATCTGGAGCAACTTCAGGTGAACCTGATGTTGTCTCATGCCTGTGGCATGGGCGAGGAGGTTCCTTCTGAAATTGTGCGTTTGATGCTTTTTTTAAAGGCGCAGGGTCTTGGGTATGGTCACAGTGGAGTTCAGGTGGAGACCGTGCGGCTTCTTATCGAGATGCTCAACCGGGATATTCTCCCTGTGGTTTACCAGCAAGGGTCCTTGGGTGCTTCCGGCGACCTGGCCCCTTTGGCTCATCTCTGCCTGCCTTTGATCGGCACGGGTGAAGTGGTTTACAAAGGCAATCGTATGCAGGCCTCGCAGGCATTCGGTGAATGCGGTCTTAAACCTGTCGGTTTATGTTCGAAAGAAGGGTTGGCTTTGTTGAACGGCACACAGTTCATGAGCGCCTATGGTGTCTATTGTCTTATTCAGGCTCAACGAATTGTCGATGCCGCCGATGTGATCGGGGCGATATCGCTGGATGGTTTCGATGGCAGAATAGAGCCTTTCCATCCACGCATCCAGGAGGTTCGTCCTCACCCTGGTCAGATTGAAACAGCAAGGCGTTTTCGCGGACTGCTTGCCGGTAGTGCTATCGCAAATGGTCGTAAGCAGCATGTCCAGGATCCTTATGCCTTTCGTTGCATCCCTCAGGTTCACGGAGCAAGCAAAGACGCCTTCGCCTATGTTTTGAAGGTGATGATGACGGAAGTGCATGCCGTTACAGACAATCCTACGGTTTTTCCTCACGAGGATCTTGTGGTGTCCGCCGGAAATTTCCACGGGCAGCCTCTCGCACTTGCTCTTGATTTCCTCGCTATTGCTTTGGCGGAGCTGGGCAGCATCAGTGAGCGCCGTACATACCAGCTGATCAGCGGACAGCGCGGCTTGCCGCCGTTCCTTGTCGCCAATCCCGGCCTTGATTCTGGATTGATGATTCCTCAATATACCGCAGCGTCCATCGTGAGCCAGAGCAAGCAACTCTGTACACCCGCATCGGTCGACTCCATCGTTTCTTCGAATGGGCAGGAAGACCATGTCAGCATGGGAGCGAATGCTGCTACCAAGCTTTACAGAGTGGTCGAGAATACGCAACGGGTGCTTGCCATCGAACTTTTGAATGCATCACAAGCTTTACACTTCCGCGAGCCTCTCACCTCGTCTGCTGCCCTTTCAACCCTTGTGGAGGAATTCCGAAAATCAGTCCCTGTGATTGAACACGACCGCTTTCTGCACGATGACATGCAACGTTCTTTGGATTTCATCCGCTCATGGTCGTTCTCATCTCTGATCAATTAACACAAATTCAACCCTGTTCATGAAACAATTAACTCCAGCCGCAGTCTTCCTTTCGATTTCTTTGTTTGCCTCCATGGCCAATGCGCAGCACAAGGACCGTCTTGAACTCAGACCGTATAAACCCGGTTTTTTTGACAAGGACATCATGACGGGCATTGAGAAGTTTCAGGAAACACAGGAGTTAAAGAAACCAAAGCCGGGATTGAAGCTGGACATAGCCGCTTATGGCTGGGTTCCCAAGTCTACGGATGAGTTCAAGACCTGGTGGAAAAACGATCCGATCTCTCAAGGGAATACCGGTACTTGCTGGTCTTTTTCAACGACCTCTTATTTCGAAACCGAAGTTTACCGCCAGTCGAAGCAGAATGTAAAGATCTCCGAGATGTTCACCGCCTACTGGGAATACGTCGAAAAAGCCAAAGGTTTTGTGCGTAGCCGGGGTGCCTGGAATTTTGACGAAGGATCGGAAGGAAATGCGGTAGTGAGGATCTACAGGAAATACGGTGCGGTTCCTTTGTCGGATTACACGGGTATGCTGCCGGGTCAAACCCATCACAACCACGAGAAAATGGTCGCTGAAATGCGGGCCTATCTGCAGGGTGTAAAGAATCTTCAGGCCTGGAATGAGGAGGAAGTGTCATCAACCATCCGCTCCATTCTGAATCACTACATGGGAGAGCCACCTGCGAAGGTGACTGTCAATGGCAAAGACCTGACACCGGCACAGTATTTACGCGACGTGCTCAAACTCAATATGGACGATTATATTGACTTGACTTCGATTTTGGCCAGGCCGTATTGGACCAAGGTTGAATACGAAGTGCCCGACAATTGGTGGCACGACAGTTCTTACTACAATGTTCCTTTGGATATATACATGGGTCTTGTAAAGAAGTCAATCCGGAACGGTTATACGATGATGGTAGGAGGGGATGTATCCGAGACCGGATTTGATGCATGGAACCAGGTCGCGGTAGTGCCGACGTATGACATCCCCAGCGAGTATATCGACGAAAGTGCGCGGATGATGCGATTTGCGAACGGCAGTACGACCGATGATCACGGTATGCACCTGGTTGGCTACCTGGAGAAAGACGGAAAGGATTGGTATCTGGTGAAGGACTCCGGTGCAGGTTCGCGAAACTGCGGCAAGGATAGCAAGAACTTCGGGTACTATTTCATGCACGAGGATTACGTAAAACTGAAAATGATGGGGATTTTGGTGCACCGTGATCAGGTTTCTGATTTGCTGAAGCGTTTTTGATTCGGAACGCCGCTTTTTAATGCCTTTGTTGCCAGAGGCTCTGGTTCTATGGTAGCGCAAGAACCGCATCTTCAGGGCATGGCTTGGGTTTGTGGCTCGATTTGAGGTGACCGATCGGTATCGGCCTAAACATTTAGTGGTTTTGTTTGTTCCTGAAATATGTCTTTTTCATTGCGTCTACGCACATTGCTGTATCCTGTATTAAAAAGGGTCTCTGCCGCTAAATCCATTTCTAACATGACCAAAAGCAAAGCAATAACTTCCGTCTATGATATCCCCCTGAAGGACATCCAGGGACGTGACGTATCCCTATCCGGATACCGGGGAAAGAAGATGTTGATCGTAAATACGGCCTCGGAATGCGGGTATACACCACAGTACGAGGCATTGCAAAAGCTGCACGATTTGTTCGGTGATCGCATTGCTGTTCTCGCCTTCCCCTGTAACGATTTTGGAGGACAGGAGCCGGGCTCTGAGCAGGATATAAAAGCTTTTTGCCAGGCGCGATTCAATGTTTCATTCCCGATGTTCGGTAAGGTGGAAATCAAAGGGGCCGGTATTCATCCCCTCTATGCCTGGCTGACCGATCCTGCTTCGAACGGATGGAATTCGGAGCCTCCATCCTGGAATTTCTGCAAGTATCTCGTGGACGAAGAGGGGAATCTGGTGCACTTCTTCAGTTCAGCGGTCGATCCACTGGATGACCGGATAACAGGTGAGCATGGAAAAGGTCATTGAGGTCAACAACCTGGTCAAACGCTATGGCGAATTGACCGCTGTAGACAATGTCAGTTTCGACGTCTTCGCGGGTGATGTGTTCGGTTTTCTCGGACCGAATGGTGCCGGAAAAAGTACGACGATCCGCATGCTGCTTTCATTGATCAAACCCGATTCCGGCAGTATAAAGTTGTTCGGTAAGGATATCCGTCAGGACCGTGATTCAGTAATGCGCCAGGTGGGTTGTATTGTTGAAAAACCCGATTTCTACAAGTTCCTTTCAGCGAAGGATAACCTGCGTGCATTGGCTCGTTACAACCAATTGAAAGTCACTGAAAGGCGGCTGGACGATCTGCTTGATTTTGTGGGTCTAACGGGACGTGGAGATGAGTCAGTGAAAGGGTATTCGCACGGCATGAAGCAACGCCTCGGTATCGCACAAGCGTTATTGCATGATCCACAGCTGATCATCCTCGATGAGCCTACCACCGGACTGGATCCACAGGGAATCATCGATATCCGTAATCTGATCCTTCTGCTGAGCAAGGAGAAAGGCAAGACTGTGTTGCTGTCTTCTCATATCCTTCACGAGCTTGAACTGGTGGCTACCCGTTTGGTCATCATGAACAAGGGCAGAATGGTGGCGCAAGGGGAATTGAAATCCCTGTTGAATGACGCCGCACGCATTGTGAGGTTCGGATTGGATCGTCCATCGGATGCTTTGTCTATGCTTCAGCAAGAAAACAGCAACCTGGACTCCCGAATAGTCGACGACGTGCTTGAAGTCACCCTTGATTTGAAAGATATCCCCGAACTGGTACGCAAATTCACGGTATCAGGATTCAACATTTATTCCGTTGAGTCCAAACGCCATTTGGAAGACTATTTCCTGAAGCTGACGGAAAGTGCCGAGCGCATGCAGCTTTCGAAGCAAGCTGTCGCCTGACAATTCAATAGGAACAAGACCTCGTTTTTTACTCTTTTTCCAGGAAAGGATAGGTGTAATCCACCGGCGGCACGAATGTCTCCTTTATTGTTCTTGGAGACACCCAGCGAAGTAAGTTGATCATCGATCCGGCTTTGTCGTTTGTTCCTGAAGCCCTTCCACCTCCAAATGGTTGCTGGCCTACCACCGCGCCGGTGCACTTGTCGTTGATATAGAAATTACCGGCCGCGTGAACCAGCTTGCGGGTTGCGGTCTGTATGGCGTAACGGTCGCGGGACATGATAGACCCTGTCAAAGCGTAAGTGCCGGTACTGTCGACCAATTCGCAGGTTTCTTCGAATTTGGAATCTTCGTACACGTGAATCGTTAGTACCGGACCGAAAATTTCTTCACACATCGTCGTAGACCTCGGATCCTTGCTGAGCAAGACAGTAGGGGAGATGAAATATCCCTTGGACTTGTCGTAAGTTCCGCCGGCGATGACCTCGACGTGGGGGTTTTTTCGAGCTTCCTCAATGTAGTTGACGATCTTGTCGAATGCTTTTTCATCGATCACTGCATTGATGAAGTTGCTCATGTCTTCCGTCGGCCCCATCTTCATTGTCGACAAATCAGACAGTAATCCAGTCTTCACTGCAGGCCAAAGCGATTCAGGGATGTAAGCCCGGGATGCGGCTGAGCATTTTTGTCCCTGGTATTCGAAAGCGCCACGGCTCAGAGAGGTGCTGACCTCACGTGCATCGGCGGAAGGGTGGGCGAGGATGAAGTCCTTGCCGCCTGTCTCCCCGACAATCCTGGGGTATGATTTGTATTTATGGATGTTGTTGCCGATGGTCTTCCAGATGTCCTGGAAAACACCTGTCGACCCTGTAAAATGAATGCCTGCGAAATCAGGATGGCTGAATATGACATCTCCGGTAACACCACCCGGTACGAAAACCAGGTTGATGACTCCGGGAGGTAATCCGGCCTCCGTGAAGACCTGCATCAGCAGGCGTGCAGAATACACCTGGCTGAAAGCCGGTTTCCAAACCACCGTATTTCCCATCAGGGCGACGCTTGTGGGCAGGTTGCCGGAAATAGCAGTGAAATTGAACGGTGTCAAAGCGAATACAAATCCCTCCAATGGACGTTGTTCGACGCGATTGTAAACCCCTTTCGACGAGATGGGTTGCTGGGTATAGATCTCACGCGCGTACTCCACATTGAAGCGGAGAAAGTCGATCATCTCGCAAGCTGCATCGATCTCTGCCTGGTACACGTTTTTGCTTTGTCCAAGCATGGTGGCGGCATTGATCCTTGCGCGGTAGGGACCGGCAAGCAACTCAGCCGCCTTCAGGAAAATAGAAGACCTTTGTTCCCATTCCATCTCTGACCAGGCGCGGCGCGCGTTCAATGCAGCATCAATGGCCATCCTGACGTGAGACTCGTCTCCGATGGAATACTTCCCAAGAAGATGTCCATGGTCATGAGGTGGTCTCATTTCACCCTTCTTGTCTGTAAAGACATCCTTGCCTGCGATGACCATGGGGACATCAATGACCTCGTTGCGCATTGATCTCAATGCATCCAAAACCGCTTTTCTTTCCGGACTTCCGGGTGCGTAGTTTAAAACAGGTTCGTTTACTGCAACCGGTACCCTGTAAATCGAATTTGCCATGATGGAATGGAATAGTTTATCCGCCTGCAAAAATAGCGATTCGACAGCCCCGGTCCGGTGAATTTAGTAGCAAATCATGCTACTGGAACGATCTCAGCTGAATCGGTATACACAAGGTGTCCCTCTACACCGGGTAACCCTACGGCTTGAAGTATCCTGCAATACTCTAATACCTGTTTTTCGTGCTTTTCGGAACGTTTACCGGTCTTGAAATCAATGACAATGGTCTGATCCGCGCTCGATAGAATCTTATCGGGTCGAAGAATGCCTCCCGATTCGCTACAGAGATCCTGTTCATTTATTTCCCTGAATCTTTTGTCGTACCAGCCACGGGAACGCAACAGTTCGTCCATGAAAAGCGCTTTTTGGCTGACCTTATTCCCGATCCGCTCGCCGGGTTGCGGTTTTTGTGAAACAAGTACCCTGGTTATCGTTTGCTCAGGCTGTTCCCGCATGGTTTCTCGGGAAAGAATTTCATGAACCAGTTCACCGATGAGAATTTCTTCAGATTCGATAAGCGGTTGCAGCGCGGGTAGATCGAGTAAGCTATCCTTCTTCTCGCCCTCGACAGTGGAGGGTGTGAAGTCAAGTGGAAGGAAGAATGGGTCGTTCTGTTTTTCCTTGTCGTCCTTAGCGGGCTTTGGATGATCTGTTCCGATTGTCAGGGCTGATCCGCCGTTCTCATTCATCCGCTTGCTCCATTCTGCATTTGAATCAATTACATCCAGTAGCAGTTTACACACATCGCCTGATTTAGGCCTTGCAGGACCGAAAACAAAAAGCTTGTGTTCCGGTCTCGTAAACGCAACATAAAGCAGGTTGAGATTATCCACGGCGGTATCCAGCGTTTCCTTCCTGTAATCCTCGCGGAATGCCGTTTCTTCCAGGTTCCTCACGGGATGGATTGGCAGCTTTCCGTGCTTGTCGAATTCAAATTCCCGACCCTTGGCCCATAGAATTGCATGGGATTTCGGGAAAAGGCTCCAATCAAGAAGCGGCAGAATGACAACCGGAAACTCCAGCCCTTTGGAACGATGTATGGTCATGATCCGGATGGCCTGGCCGGCATCCGGTAAATCAACACTCCAGTTGCGGGTGTCGACGTGTTCATCCCACCAATGAAGAAAACCCGACAGAGAATGGCCTCCAGAAACCTGAAAACCGATCAGAATGTCGCTGAACTTTTGGATGAAAGGATTGCAGGGATCCATCCCGGTTTGGCGAATGCAGTAATCAAGCACAAAAGAAACCGGAGCTTCAATTAGCCTGGACCGTAACTTCAGTAAGTAGTGATGGGTCCAGGATGATCTCGGATTGTTTATACCGGTCTTTTCAAGTGGTATATCGGCTCCGGTTACTTCGGGTTGCATACGTGAATTGACTTCGGCATGCAGTAAAGAGTTGTTCGGATCGATAATGATCCTGAAGCAATTGAGCAGGAGGTGAACCTGTTCATTCCTGGCCAACAGCAAAGAGTTTGAAGAAATGAAGCGGTGATTCCCATGCTGGAACAAATGGTCCGCAACAAGGAGCTCATGGTCGTTTGTTCTGACCAGAATTGCGATGTCTCCGGGCTTATATCCCTGGTCGATACAGGCGTCGATGGTTGCATTCATAGCATGCAATGCCTGTTGTTTCCAGTGGCCTTGAGCTTTTTCCTCCTCGTCAAGGCCTTTCACTGTTTCGAACAGGCGGAGGCAAACGTACCCTTCTCCTGCTTTGCTGTTGTGGGATTGTTTTACACTTTCTTCGTGGTAGGCTTTTTCAAAAAGGTCATTCCCTTCGTCGAAACGGGCTGATTCCAATTGGGCGGCTGCGGGAAAAAAGGTATTGTTGAATGCAATGATTTCCTTAGAACTCCGCCAGTTCGTTTTAAGCTCCCGGCTTTCTGCGGGATGACCATGTTGACTCACCTCTTTTCCGACCTTATCAACGATCAGCGAAATATCTCCACCCCGCCAACGGTATATCGATTGTTTGGCGTCGCCTACCAGGATGACATCGTTTCCATTCGCAAGCGAGTTCATGACAAGTGGACGCAGAATGCACCATTGTTCCAGTGAGGTGTCCTGGAATTCATCGATGAATACATGAAAAAAGGTGTTGCCCGTTTTTTCATAGACGAAGGGAGTGTCTTGTCCCGAGATGACAGTGCTTAACATTCTTGTCGTGTCCGAAATATGGAACAACTGGTTGTCTTCACGGTACTGTCTCAGTTTTTCATCCAGTGCGCCGGCAATCCCCGATTGCCAGATCAGTTTCAGCCCTTCAACGACACTCATATATTTGGCCTGATTGGCTTGGTAGAAAGCGACGGCCTCTGTCAGTAAGGGGTGCAACTCGTTTTCTACAATGGCAGTCAATCGCTGGTCTTTGCGGTCAGCTGTTTTCAAAAAAGCAAGAGGATCCTCGATCGCTTTGTTGACATAGCTGTTGATGTTGCCGAAAACTTTATAGTTGGGTTTTTTAATAGCAAGGTTGGCCAAATACCCGGCCGGCCCTGAACCCTTTTGGGAAAACAAGCCAACCTCGAGCCCGTTACTTTCAAGCACTTCAAGGAAATCAAAGCCCAGTTTACGCATTTCTCCCTCTACATCGGTCTTGACTTCTTTCATCCAGTTGATGAGAGGCAGCAGGTGTTCGGGTGAGGAATCGCGTGAATGGGTGCGCGCATCCTCGGAGTTGAGCAGTTGCCTGGTCATTTTCTCCAACTCCGATCGGATCATCCAGCTTTTGCCTTCATCGATCCTGTGTAGCAGCATGGATTCAAGCCAGGCAGTGATCCGTTCATCCTTACCGGCCTCGTCAATCAAGAGGTTGGAAATATTGCGACAAATGGCCTCAGAATCCAGCTCAAGTGTGAATTTCATAGGAAGCTGCATCTCCCTTGCAAGACTTCGGGCCAGATCCTGAAAGAAACTGTCGATTGTAGAAACTGCGAAAGCACTGTAGTTGTGCAGTATGCTCTCAAGGATCGTTCCTGCATTATTTCGAATGGCTTTCTCGTCAAGCGGGCTAAGATGTTCAATTAGCCATTTCAAATGATCCGATCCACGCCCCGATGAAAGCAGGTCCAGTTCGCGTATGAGACGTGTTTTTAACTCCTCGGTGGCTTTGTTCGTAAACGTTATCGCAAGGATTCTTTTAAAGAGCCAGGGTTTCTCGATCGTTTTACTAAGAAAATCCCTCACCAGTGTGAAGGTCTTGCCCGATCCCGCAGATGACTTGTAAATGATCAGTCCCATGATGTTTGGTGGGGGTCAGGTCTTTTCGGAAAAAGTTATTCGACGGTGACGCCGGTGAACTTGTAGGAGAGTCCGATGCCGAACAGTTGACGGAACTGTACGCGTGGTCCACTGGCCTGGGTACCGTCTTCCCTTAACTTAGGTACGCGCGCTCCGTTTTTTTCATCGAACAACAAGATCTTCGTGTTGTCATCATAGATGAGTTGAGTTCCCAGCGATACGGTGATGGCTTTGTTGACTTTCATTGAAAGAAGGAATTCCCAGTTGATGTCGATATTCTGTGGGGTATCCATGTAATTGCTGAAAAGATCCAGTTTGTTCATGACGGTGATATTCGTTACGATCTCCTTTTGGAAACGGGTGTTCAGGTATGCACCGACCTCGGAACGGATTTTCTTACCCGGATCTACTCCGAATGCACCCTGGTCGGACAGGAATGGGTCATTCACGATGACCATCCTTGCGGTGGCCGGTGAGAGGAATACGGAAAAGTAATCACGCGGTTTATAGTCGATTCCAAGTGCAAGCAGTGTGAAGGCAGGTGCGGCGAACCGGGAGATGTATCGGCTGGAGTCTGTGCGGGGATAGTTGAAGCCGTCAGTGAATTGGGATCTGAAGTTGAACAATGCCGTGTAAAATAGTTTCGATTTAAAGGCGTTGTATCCAAATTTTGTGTTCAGTTCGAAGCGGTCATCGTTCTTCCGAATGCCCTCTGAACCCAGTTTGGTGGTTCCATAACCCATGTCAAGCGCATTGTCCCAGTTGATGTTGCCTTTTCTGTAGTTGGCATACAAGTTGGCGATCGCATTTAGTGCGACAGAATTTTCACCGCCTGCAGCCCAATTGCTAAGGCTAACCTGGTTGAATGCTACGTTGAATACACCACCACGCTTCCAGATAGTATCATTTTGACCATGCAGGGATGTCGCGGTGAGCAATAGCAGTAGGGTGAAGCATGCAGTTGATTTTTTCATGACGGTGTTCAGGGTTTTTTGAGCAAGTCCCGGATTTCAGTGAGTAGATGTTCCTGGGTAGTTGGTTCTGAAGGTGCAGGCACTGACTCCTTTGCTTTTCTCAATTTGTTGGATGCTTTCATGACCACGAACATGGCGAAAGCGACGATGGTGAAATCAATGATTGTTGAAATGAACTCCCCGTATCGGATGGCTACTTCTGTGATTTCAGCCTGAATTTGGTTTCCCGCTTCATCGAGTTTGGCGCTTTGAGCTTTCTGAAGTATGAATTTAAGGTCTGAAAAATCCTGGCCTCCTGCAAGAATGCCGATGACAGGCATTACGATGCCGTCAACGAAAACGCCGGTGACTTTTGTGAACGCTCCCCCCAAAACTACACCGACTGCAAAATCGATTAGATTTCCGCCGGTGGCGAATTCTTTGAATTCCTTAATAAAGCCCATCATGTTAGTGTTTAGTACTTGCGAATCTAAGGAATTTCGGG
>JAULUX010000085.1:0-3432 GCA_032111385.1 Bacteroidia bacterium | reverse complement strand
CAAAGTTAGTCGAAGTCGAAAACCTAATAGCAGATTGTGCAGGTTTATGGCTGTCGGCTTATAGCTACTCCGACCGGGTAGCCGCAAGTGACACCCTTCACATCCAGCTGCAGGCCATCCTCAGGAATCATCCGGGTGCACTGATCGATATTCAACCAGAACGTCCGGGCGATTCGGTTCAGACACTTGAATTGAAAAAGCAGATCGTTTCTTCTGCGGCATTGATTCGAACCGCACCCTCATCCATCACACAGCCTTCTTGGCTCGACAATCCACCCCCCAATGGCAAAACTGTTGAGTCCTCTATCCTACCGTGGCCAACCCCAGCGATCGAGATCCCGGTTGTTCTCAAAATAAATAATCAACGGATTCTTTACCGTGTTCCGGTTGAGCACAAATCAACCGATCCTGTGAAAGGAGAGCTCGTTAATCCCCTGATCGTCACTCCGAGATTTACCGGTCAGCTTTCAGCAGGTCTCTCTGTTTTCCCTTCTGTTGGCGAGCGAAAGTTCAAATTGAAGCTAACCCATCATGGAAACACCCCGGAATCCATCCGGCTGCGGATCAAGGAGATGCCAGACTCCTCCTGGAGTGTTTCTTTTCTTGACACAGTGATTCAATTCACTGAACGAGGCGAAGAAAAAGAAATGCTCTTCAGCACAGGACCGCATCGGTTAGGCGACCATTCTTTTGACATCGGTTTCAACTATAGCCTTACCGCTGAGCCAACAGCTGCATACGAACTGCTTTCCATTCGCGAATTAACCTACGACCACATACCGAAAATCACCACGTTTCCGAAAACTGAACTCCAATGCCGTTCGGTCCGTATTGCCGGAACCGGTTCGAAACGGATCCTTTTCATCAAAGGGGCAGGAGACGGGATCCCACCGATCCTCCGTCAACTGGGTTGGTCCGTCACCGAGGTGTCATCCAACGAATTGGACACGCTCAATCTGAACCCCTTCGATGCTGTTTTGACCGGGATAAGGGCTTTCAATACGGACAAGGGTCTTTCGTCAATGCATAAAAAGCTGATGACCTATGTACAAAACGGAGGATGCATGGTTGTTCAATACAACACCAACTCTAATCTGCATCCAGGTAAAATCATGGCACCTTTTCCATTCTCCATCACCAGGAACCGTACAACAGAGGAAGATGCAGAGGTCAAATTCACCGATCCTGAACATCCGATCTTCAATAAACCCAATCGAATCACAAAGGATGATTTCAGGAACTGGGTGCAGGAACGCGGCTTGTATTATGCCGGATCCCTCGATAGCGCGTATACTGACCTGTTGCTCATGAATGACAAGGGCGAAGATCCGATCGGAGGAAGTCTTATCCAATGCGAATACGGCAAAGGACGTTTTATTTATACCGGTCTGGCTTTCTTCAGACAGCTACCGGCCGGAAATCCGGGAGCACTTAGGCTATTTGTCAACCTGCTAAGCGAATAACAGCCGATTCCGACTGAACATGCGAATCATCAGAAATCACCTTCAGCCCTACTTACCGCTTATCCTTTTCCTGGTACTTCAGATCCTGTTCTACACCTGGTTCAGCAACTATTTCCAATGAGTTTCATTGACTGGGTTGTTCTTCTTCTAACGTTAGCCGTAGTCATCCTTTACGGTGTCTACAAAAGCCGCGGACAGCGAAACCTGGAGTCTTATTTCCTGAGCAACCGGTCCATGCCCTGGTACCTGGTACTCTTCGGCATCATGGGCACTCAGGCGAGCGCCATCACTTTCTTGTCTGCACCGGGACAGGCTTATACGGACGGCATGCGTTTCGTGCAATACTACTTCGGATTGCCCATAGCCATGATCGTTATCGGTCTCTTTTTTCTGCCTGCATTTCAGGCGCAGAAGATATACACCGCCTATGAATTGCTGGAGCGCCGGTTCGATAAGAAAACCAGGCTGTTGACCTCTTTCCTTTTCCTGCTTCAGCGGGGATTATCCACAGGCATCAGTATCTACGCCCCGGCACTGATCCTTTCGTCGCTATTGGGATGGAATATTCAGCTCACGAATCTTCTCATGGGGGGATTATTGATCATTTATACGGTAAGCGGTGGAGCCAAAGCCATCGCCTTTACCCAAACCCAGCAATTGCTCATCATTTTCAGCGCCATGTTCCTGGCCGGATTCATGGCCGTTCGACTACTGCCTGATGGATTTTCTTTCCTCGATGCACTTCATCTTGCGGGTGCTTCCGGCAAACTCAACGTGATCACCACCGGTTTCAAGGAGGAAGGGTTCGACTGGAAAGACAAATACAATCTGTTCAGTGGAATCATCGGCGGATTTTTCCTGGCGCTATCTTATTTCGGCACTGACCAGTCACAGGTTGGCCGTTACCTCACAGCTTCCAGCGAGAAAGAAAGCAGAATGGGTCTGATCATGAACGGTTTTGTAAAGATCCCCATGCAGTTTTTGATCTTGCTCTGCGGGGCATTGGTATTCAGTTTTCATCTCTTCTTCAATGCTCCGGTGTACTTCAACCAATCGCTCCTAGAAAAAGCGAAAACCGGTTCCTACAAAAACGAAATTGAAAAAGTGGAGAGTTCATTCCTAGAACAAAGCCGCTTCAAGGAAGAAACCTCACGCGCCTACCTTCGGGCCCGGAATTCCGAAAATGAAACCGCTGCTGATGCTGCCAAGGCTGAATTGAATCGCCTGACCCGCACGAGTGATTCCCTTCGAAAAGAAGCCGCGGTTCTGGTCAAAAAGTCGGTTCCCGGCAGCGACAGCAGCGACACGAACTACATCTTCCTTCACTTTGTAGTACATCACCTTCCGAAGGGTTTGGTCGGACTGCTTATCGCCATCATCTTCCTGGCCGCCTGGGGATCGATAGCCGCCGCTTTGAATTCACTGGCATCCACCTGCCTCATCGATTGGCATCACCGCCTGCGCCCGAAAGAACGCGAAGACCATCACAACCTGAAATTATCCAGACTTTACACCCTTGGGTGGGGAATTTTCTCAATCGCAGTCGCCATGCTGGCCGGTCAAATGGGCTCATTGATCGAAGCAGTAAACGTGCTGGGATCACTTTTTTACGGCACGATCCTGGGCATTTTTGTGGTAGCCCTGTTTTTCAAACAGATCAAAGGGACCGCCGTTTTCATTGCCGCGTTGGCCACGGAAGTCCTCGTCAGCTTTGTATTTATTACGGATGTTGTATCGTTTTTATGGCTTAATCTGATCGGTTGTGCAGGCGTCATCCTATTTTCTCTGCTCATCCAGACCTACAATAGTAGTTTGGGAGGCCTTCGGCAAGCGTCCGAAGAAAAGTATAAATAAAAAAACGGGCTCCGAAAATTTTTCGAAACCCGTTTCAAGAGGTTGGTTTTGACCGCTGATTATTTCAGTGAGTCGATCAATTTCTGATTGAGGTTGACATAGTGGTCGTCACCGT
>JAULUX010000084.1:4508-6617 GCA_032111385.1 Bacteroidia bacterium | reverse complement strand
ACCATGCGCTGGAAACGATCGAGGCGGTCGAGCCGGATACCGACCTGGTGAGTTTCTCTGAAGTGGAACGCATGCTCACCAACATCATCAAGCGTTACAGTGATGTGCAGGAGACCGTACCCATGGGCAACCGATGGCTCGGCGGGAAGCTGGTGCTGACACCGGGTTCTGCCGGACTACAGCCCAAGGAAGTGCCCATCGATGTGTTCTTCAACAAGATCATCATGCTGCGCGACAGGTTGCGTGTGATGGAGCAGAGGATCAATGCTCACGATAAACTGACGGAGGAAGACAAGGTCAACCTGCAGCAATACCTTACTCGCATTTACGGCAGCCTGACCACCTTCAATGTCCTCTTCAAGGACGAGAAGGACCATTTTGTAGGCGAGCGCTCGAAATGAGCCGATAGCTCAAAGGCTTTCTTCGATAGCCTTGAAAGCGGACGGGATATAGGACACCAGATCACCGGAAGTCATTCCGACGGGGTGATTTTCTTTGGCGCAAAGGTCACCTGCCAGTCCGTGAACATAAGCACCGGTCAATACGGCGCGCATGGGCGACAAGCCGCTGGCCAGCAGTCCGGTGATCAAACCGGTGAGGGCGTCTCCCGATCCTCCTTTGGCCATACCGTGGTTGCCTGTGGGGTTGATGTAAAGCTGCCCGTCCGGACAGGCGATGGTGCTGAATCGACCCTTGAGCAGGATGAATACGTTGTGTTTTTTGGCTAAGTCCTGCTGCGCTTTTATGCGATCGAAGGAATCGGAGATCTTGCCTGCAAGCCGGGCGAATTCACCGGGATGTGGTGTTAGGATGGTGCCTGCAGGCAGAAAGGCAAGCCAGGTGGGGTTGTCGGAAAGGATGTTGAGTGCATCGGCATCGATCACCAACGGTCCCGGGTGGTCCTGGATGACACGTTTCACGACGTTGCCCGTTTGCCTTGAAGCTCCGAGTCCAGGACCGATTCCGATGGCATCGTAGGGTTCTGTTTTCACCACTTCATCCAGAAATTCATCCTCCGGTTCCGGATCGCACATCGCTTCCGGGCAATTGACCTGGACCGGTATCACGCAGCTCCCGGGGGTGCGTACAGTGACCAGTCCGGCACCGCTTCGTAGACAGGCTCCTGCGGTGAGGACAGCTGCTCCGGCTTTGCCACGGCTTCCTGCTAACAGTAAGGCATGTCCGAAAGTTCCTTTGTGCCCATGCAGGGGACGCGGTGGTTGCAAAGCCGCAATGTCCCGGTGCGACAGGATGAAGGCCTCCGCCGGAGCCTCGGCGATGGCTTCGGTATCCAGGCCGATGTCGATCAACTCCCAGTTGCCGACGAACTCCTGGTACTCCGGCAGGAAGAAAGCCATGCGAGGTATCTGAAGGCAGAGTGTGGTGGTTGAGCGGATGACGCTGGACTTTTCCGGTGTCGGCCGGTCGGCGAACAGGCCGGAAGGGATGTCAATGGAAATGATCCTGCCTTCGCCTTCATTCAGGGCCTTGATCACGTCGGCAGCCGTGTCCGAAGCAGGACGGTTCAGACCTGAACCGAACAGGGCGTCGATGATGACGGTCTCATTTGTCCTTGCGGGTAGTTCCTTCGCCGACTTCACTACCCGGACGTCCTTCCCGATCAATTTGTTCCAGCGTTCCGTATTGGTCCGGAAACCATCAGACGGAGTACCTGTCCCGTCCACCACCACCACATCGACCGATTTGCCCCGTTGCCATAGCATCCGGGCAATGGCCATTCCGTCTCCTCCGTTGTTGCCTTGTCCGGCAACCACCAGGAAGTCTGAGCCTTCGGGAATCCGGTTCAACAACCAGGTCGTGCAGGCGGATGCGGCCTGTTCCATGAGATCCAGCGGACGGATGTTCTTCCGTTCGATGGTGGACCGGTCGACGATGCGGACCTGTTCGTTGCAGAGTACTTTGATCACGAGTGCAGGATATGGATATCGATACCTTCCAGCTCGGGTGCCGCCTTGAGTTCTTCCCCTTCTCCATGAATGGTGAAGACGGTCTTTGCACCACATTCCTTGATGGTGCGCAGGAGGGAAGGCCAGTCGGCATGGTCGCTTACAGGCAACGGGAAGTCGTAACCACGTTGTTTTTCCTCCC
>JAULUX010000084.1:0-4498 GCA_032111385.1 Bacteroidia bacterium | reverse complement strand
ACCTTTCAGGAAATGCTTGCCGGGACGGAAGTTCTGCAAACCCATGGGAGGGATGAGGTACACCAGGTTGCGCTGCTGCTTGAAGGTCTCACGCTTGTAATGCTCCCATGCACCCAGCTTGAAACCGAATTCCTCGTACACGCGGTGGTAATCGGCCATATGCGGATGCACCATCACTTTGAAACCGGGAAGATGGTCCGCGATCAGTCGTGTCAGTCGCTGGGCCTTTCCCAGGGAGTACGCTCCGATCAGCAGATTGATGTCTTTGAACTGCGACAGGGCGGCGACGGCATCACCACCCGGAGGATGGGTCTTGTCGCGCTGCCCGAAAGTGACTTCCGTGATGAGCATGTCGCACTTCACCAGTTCGAACGGCTCGCAGCTGAGATCACTCTCCCGTTTGAAGTCGCCGGTGTAAACCAGGGTCTGTCCGTTGTTCTCCCAGCGGATCTGCGCCGAGCCCAGCATGTGGCCCGCCGGATGGAAAGAGAAGGGGATGCCGTCGATCTCGAACACCTCTCCATACGGTATCGGATGAACGAATTTGGCCAGATAGTCGAACCGTTTCTTCAAAAGCGCTGCCGTGCCCGGAGTGCAGTAGACGTGTTCATGGCCCGGCGAGGCATGGTCGCCATGGGCATGACTCACCACGGCGTAGCGCACGGGTTCGAGCGGGTCGATGTGTATGGAGGATCCGGGTATCCGGTATCCCCGGGCATGCCGTTCAAGAGGTAGCATGGTGGGTGTTGTTGGATTTGCGTATGGCCGCATCAATCTGCAAGACTTGTGGGATCAATGCGCGGCTTTCGTCGTTTTCAATGATGTAGGCGGCCAGGTTTCTTTTCTTTTCGGTACTCCACTGCCGTGACATGATGCTTCTCACTTCGGCTTCGGTACGGCTGTCGCGAAGCATGGTTCTTTTTACGCGGAGCGGCTCAGGTGCGTCTACCAGGATGACCTGGTCAAGGTCTTTCCAGGTTCCGGATTCGTAAAGGATGGCCGCTTCCCGGAGGGTGTATTCGGCTTCGGGATGGGTCCGGGTCCAGTTTTCGTAGTCCTCCATGACCCGGGGGTGGACCAGTCGGTTCAATGCATCAAGCGCCTTTTCGTCACCGAAAACCTGTTGAGCAACCTTCGCCCGGTTGAGTTTCCCATCCTCCAAGTACACATCAGGGCCGAATGTCGAAGAGATGTCCCTTCTCAAGCCCTCGTGTGTCTCCATGAGCCTTTTTGCGGCACTGTCTGCATCGTAAACCGGTACACCCAGCAGGGAGAATAACCTGCTGACGATCGATTTTCCGGCTCCGATACCTCCGGTGATCCCAATTCTTTTCATGATGCGGGACTGTTGGTTCGGAACATCCGTACGGATACGGGTTGTGTGATGATATTGCTGCACCAGAACGGAGCGTGAAGGATTTTGAGTAGTCCGAGCTCAGGGTCGGAGGGGTTGGGTTCGGCGATGACGATAAAGCGGTCGGAGGTCGTTTCAGCGTAACGGCTGAGTGGAACCCTGCACCTCACCTCGGCCGTGCCGGGTACGGAGAGCAGCCCGGGACTACAACTCCTGATCTCCACTTTGATGCGGGCCTCAGTGGCGCGCTCGGCAGGTACGTATATCCACGCCCGTGATTGATCCAACGTGGTCATGCCTGGAGGGATGGAGAGCGCCAGGCCGCCGAAATGCGGACCGCTGGCGATGCTCAGGTCGGCCGGCTTGGTAGTGATCTGTTTAATGTCGTCTGGAAAACGTTGGTCGGAAATGAGCGTGATACTGTCGGGCCATATACCCACGGGACCCGATTGTATCCAGCCCGAACCGGATCGGATGTTGATCATGGGGACGATCGGTAAGCGTTTGGTGTACCGCTTTGCAAGGTCAAGGTGAATGGTTCCAGGTTGCACCGAAATCAGTTGAATGTTCTTTCCCTGTGGAATCAGCCGGGAATTCACGCTCTGCCGCAGGTTCCAGACCGAGTCATTGCCCGGGTCGATGAGTGTGCAAGAGGATGCGGCAGACAATACCGGAATCAAGTCGAATCCCCTGCCTGTCATCTCGATCTCGATCTCGCGAGGGAGTTGACGCGCTCCTGCCAATTTCCGGTCGGAACGCACAGCGATCTTGGTTTTAACGGTATGACTTTGGTTCAAGGCGTTCACGGTCCAGATCCCGGCGGAAAAGAGAACGAACAGCAGGAACGTAACGGCTTGTTTACGACCCTCGGGCAAATCTGTAATGTACTTCAGGAGCCTCACCTTTGGCGAAGTTATCGATTAGCGGGAAAATGCTCACGGGAAGCATTTTTCGTAAACAGATACGAAAGCGTGACCTGTCATCCCCGGAAGAGAAGGGGTGACGACAAGCTGCCGGATCTTCCCCGGTTACGTTTACTTCTTTGTCTCAGCGAATTGCTTGGAAGCCTCTGCGGAAACGGCCGATTTCTCCAGCTTGACACGGACGTTGTCGGCGATCTCGAGCATGAAGGTCGTGTCGTTCACCTCTACGACCTTGCCGTGAACACCACCGATGGTGACGATCTTATCGCCTTTGACGATGCTGTCTTTGAAAGCGCGCTCCTGTTTGGCTTTTTTCATTTGAGGACGCATCATGAAGAAGTAGAAGATCACAACGATCATCAGGATCATCACGAGCTGCTGCATTGCGCCTCCGCCTGCCGGAGCCTGGAGTAGGATGGAAAGGGTATACATGGTTGGTTTTGTTGGTCTTGGGGATGGTTACTTGTTCACTTTGATGACCTCGCCACTAAGGGTGAGGACCGAAGTGGTGGGCGTAGTATTGGCCAGTACGGTGATGTCTTTGGCCACTTGTCCGGAGATGCCTTCGCTGTTGAATTCAACGGTGATCTCTCCTTCCTCACCCGGTGCGACCGGGTCGGTGGTGTACGTGGGGGTGGTGCAACCGCAGGAGGCCTTTACCTGGGAGAGGACAAGATCTGCAGTGCCGGTGTTTTTGAAAAGGAAGACGTGCTTGACCTTTTCACCCGAATTGATGGTGCCGAAATCGAATCGGATCTCGGGGAATTCAATCACCGGAACAGCCGCCTGGTCAGTCGTGCCTGAGGCAGAGGCCGGGTTGTTGACGATGTCGGGAGAAACCTGTCCCTTTTCTTCAGCTGGCTGGCACGAAGCCAGGGCCAAGGAGAGGAAAATGATGGGCAATTTGAAGTTGGAAAGCATGTGGTTCATTCGATGAGTCCGCGTCCGGTTTTATGGATTTTCCCTTGCTGACGGAGTTCAATCACCAGCTTGTCAATCACCCCGTTGATGAATCCTTTGCTGTTGGGTGTACTGTAATCTTTGGAGATGTCAATGTATTCGTTGATGCTCACTTTGACCGGGATGTTCTCGATGTTGAGGATTTCGCACAGGGCCATCTTCATGAGAATGATGTCCACCAGCGCGATGCGTTCAGCGTCCCAGTTCTTGGTCTTGTCGGCGATGAGTTGCTGGAAGTAACCGTCATCGCGGATGGTCTTTTGAACCAGATCCTGCATGAACCGGATGTCGTCGTCTTCGTCCTTGAAAAGGGGCAGTAAAGCGAACTGTGCCCCGGCTTTCGGGTTCTCTGCCGTTTTCAATACCATGGTTTCCACCAGGTCGAGGCTTTCCGCCCAGTAGATGTTCTTCTCTTCGAGCAGGTGCTTCAGAATGTCTCCGGTGTGGAACATCTCCTTGTACATCCACTTGAGAAAGGCCCTTTGTTGTTCAGGCGTGGGATCTTCAGTAGACGTGAATTCCTTGTAGGTCTCCTGCTGTCTCAGGTGCGCGAATACCTTTTTGAGGGGGTCGATATCGTTCTGCCACGAGATTTTGCGGCTCTTCACCTTTTTAGTGAATTCCGCATCGTCCTTGAGCCAGGAAATGAAGGCCAGGTCCTTCAGTGTACTGCTTGCCGATCGCTTTCTGCCAGTGACCAAAGAAGCGGGGGCGTCTTCGTAATAAAGGTCCTCCTGGTGGCTGATCTCAAGGAAAAACTGCAACTCGGCCAGGTAGAGGTCGTAAATGCGGTCCGTACCGTTTAGGAGTTCCTGTTCGGTCCGGGTCAGGTCTTTGGAATCCGACTGGTAATAAGCATACAAGGCCTGCATGACCCTGACGCGTAAATGCCTTCTGCTGAGCATAAGTGTTCTGAGCGGAAAAAATCCCCGGTCCTCAGTACGTGGATTTTACCTTTCGGATGTGGTTGATGCGCTGTTCGGCCATGGCCATGGCAGCTGCTTGTGTAAACGTGCCCTCAGACTGTGATTTCCGGAGAATGTCGAGGGTGACGGTGTAGATGTTTTCGGTTTGGGAAAGGGCCCGCTGGCGGTTGTAGCCGATCAATTCCGAGTACACGTTGATGAGTCCTCCGGCATTGATGACGAAATCGGGGGCGTAGACGATGCCTTTCTCCACCAGCATACGGCTGTGGGTGGATTCATCGGCGAGCTGGTTGTTGGCAGCTCCGGCAACGATCTGGCAGCGTAAACGGCTGATG
>JAULUX010000083.1:0-3903 GCA_032111385.1 Bacteroidia bacterium | reverse complement strand
TGTTGTACGCCTCGCGAAAGCTTCGCGGGAAAAATGGTGCGGAAAGGAGACCTTTTCCGATTGATTTGATTCCGGGATCAGGACTGGCGCTGGCTCATCCAGGCATGGACATATTTCCCGATGATATCGAACTCGAGGTTGACCGTCGAGCCGGGAACAAGGTCATGGAAGTTCGTGTGCTCCCACGTATAGGGAATGATGGCAACGGAAAAAGAACCCGAAGAGGAGTTGACCACGGTCAGACTGACGCCGTTCACACAGATGGAGCCTTTGGGCACAGTGATGTGGCCGCAGGAGGGATCGTAGTGGAAATGAAAAAGCCAGCTGCCGTTTTCTTCAACGACCGATTCGCAGGTGGCCGTCGCATCGACATGGCCTTGTACGATGTGACCGTCCAACCGACCGTTCATGGTCATGCACCGCTCCAGATTGACGCGATTGCCGGCTATCCATTGCCCAAGTCTGGTTTTTCGCAAGGTCTCGGCGATGGCAGTAACTGAATAGGTATCGTCATGGATATCCGTAACGGTCAGGCAGACCCCGTCATGGGCCACACTTTGGTCGACCTTGAGTTCGTGGGTGAAAGAGGCCTTGATCCAAAAGGTCTTGTTGCTTCCATCTTCGCTCACGGACAGGATGGTTCCCATCGTTTCAATGATACCGGTGAACATGCACCAAAGGTAGGGAAAGCGTAAAAGGTTGGGTCTTTCTTTCGGTCCATCCGGTTATTTTTACCTCCTCAACCTTCAACCATGAAAAAGACCCTGTTCCTTGTCTGTTTGCTCCATTTCGTAAGCCTTGAATCGGCGCAAGCGCAGCAGAAGAAATTGACTATCGAGGACGCGGTGTTGAAACAGCGGACCACACTGGCGCCCAAGCGTCTGCCCCAGCTGCAGTGGATTCCGGGTACATCGGATATTTCTTATGTGGAGAACAGGGATGGCATGGATGTGCTGGTTCGTGACGATTCCCGGCAGCCGGCCAAGGTCGACGTGATCACACTTGCGGGATTGAATGAGAAATTGAAGTCTGCAGGCTCCGATACCCTCGCACGTTGGCCTGCCGTAAAGTGGACCGCCTCAGGGGCTTTTCGTTTCGAGGCCGCCAAGACCATCTGGCAAGTGTCTACAGCCGATGTTTCCCTTGCGAAGCTTGATTCGGTTACATGGCCGGCGGACGCACAGGCAGTTGAGCGCTCCGACAGCGGGCACGTGGCATTTGTCATGGAAGACAACCTGTGGGTTGAAAAGAATCACCTTCGCAAACAGGTCACCCGGGACGGTTCACGCGAACTGGTCTATGGTCAGTCGGTACACCGCGACGAATTCGGCATCAGCAAAGGCTTGTTCTGGTCGCCCGATGCGCAAAGACTGGCATTCTACCGCATGGACCAATCGATGGTGACGGATTATCCCATCATCGATTTCACCCAACGACCTGCATTGGACCAGCCGATCAAGTACCCGTTCGCCGGTGATAGCAGTCACCAGGTAACGGTAGGTATATACGATCTTAATTCAGGGAATACCGTTTATCTTAAAACCGAAGGTCCGGTCGATCAGTACCTCACCAATGTCAGCTGGTCCCCCGATGGCAAGTTTGTTTACATCGCTGTTCTGAACCGTGAGCAGAACCACATGCGGTTGAACCGCTACTCCGCTATTACAGGGGAATTCGATGTCACTTTGTTCGAGGAACGCGACCCAAAGTACACCGAGCCGCAGCATCCGCTTTCATTTATTCCCGGTAGTCCCAAGCTTTTCATCTGGCAAAGCCGCCGCGACGGGTGGAATCACCTTTACCTGTACGATACCAAAGGCAACCTGATCCGTCAATTGACCAAGGGTGAATGGGAGGTGACCGACCTGGCCGGGTTTGATCCGAAGGGCAAACGCGTGTTTTTCACTGCTACTGCCAACACCGGTATTGACCGCGATTTTTTTACGGTTGACCTGGCTTCCGGAAAGCTGACCGAGCTGACCACGGGTGACGGTGTCCATGCGTGTATCCCCAACGCTGATTTCTCAGCATTCGTGGATAGTTGGAGTAGTCCGAGTGTACCTCGCGACATACGGGCAATCGACTTGAAAGGAAAGGTGATGCGCACGATTTTTGAATCTCCTGATCCTTTGAAAGAATATGCGGTCGGAACAACGCGTGTGTACACCATTACTGCTGCCGATGAGAAAACACCTTTGTGGTGCAGGATGATCCTTCCTGCAGGATTCGATTCTACAAAGAAATATCCGGTGATCGTGTACGTCTATGGTGGCCCGCACGCACAGATGATCACCAATACGTGGTTGGCAGGTGCCGACCTCTGGTTCCACTACCTGACCCAACACGGGTTCATCGTGTTCACAGTCGATAACCGAGGTTCATCAAACCGCGGACGTGAATTCGAGCAGGCTACCTTCAGAAGGTTGGGCGACGAAGAGATGAAAGACCAGATCGCCGGCGTCAATCATTTGAAGAGCCTGCCTTTTGTCGACCCATCGCGGATAGGAGTGAACGGTTGGAGTTATGGCGGCTTCATGACCACTTCGCTGATGACACGATATCCCGGTGTGTTCAAGGCCGGTGTGGCCGGAGGACCAGTGATCGATTGGAGCCATTACGAAGTGATGTATACTGAGCGGTACATGGATACTCCTGTAGAAAACCCCGATGGTTACAAATTGAATAGTCTGCTCAATCATATCGATAAACTGAATGGGCGGCTGATGCTGATTCACGGTACTTCGGATGACGTGGTGGTGTGGCAGCACAGCATCATGTTGCTGAAAAAGGCTGTGGACAAAGGGGTTCAGCTGGACTACTTTGTCTATCCCGGCCACCCGCACAATGTTTCCGGAAAAGATCGTGTACATCTGAATCAAAAGATCACGCGTTATTTCGAGGATTTTTTGAAGTGAGATAACGGTCGTGTCCCATTTCGTTGGTGGTTTTTAAATCACTTTTCAGAAATTTATTTTCATGATGCGAAGGGCGCATGTTAAACCGGAAATCACGAGGTTCGATACTGTCCTGGAGTTCGTGGGATGGGCTGTATGCATCTTGCTTTGGATATTCGTCGGAACGAATTATTCCTCTCTGCCCGACACCGTTCCTACGCATTTTAACGGGGCAATTGAACCGGATGGATATGGGACAAGGTCAAGCATCCTTGTTCTCAGCTCTATCGGATCCTTGCTTTTTATAGGAATGTCCATTCTGAACAGGTATCCCGATAAATTCAATTATCCGGTGAAGATCACTGAGGAAAATGCAGTCCGGCAATACGGCAATCTAACAAGGATGGTCAGATGGTTGAAAACCCTTGTCCCGGCCGAGTTCGGTTCGCTTGCATTTTACACGATTCGAATTTCAAATGGAGAAGCTGATGGGTTCAGTCGGATGTTGATACCTCTATTTTTGTTAGCCGCACTGATCGTAGCTATCTATCATCTGTCGAGAGCTTATCGCCTGAGGTGATCGGTCATCACGTCAGGGCGTTTCTATCGTGTGGCGAGCCATGAGATCATCCGGTATTGGAATACCGCCAAGTCATGTGCTTTAAATTCCAACCGGGCTTCACTCTTTGGAATACTGTGTTCAATCGGTAGCAACCGACGCCAGTGCACTTTTATAAAGAGCCAGGCACCTTTCGCGCGCTTGTTTATGGTCGACTATCGGTTTTGAGTATTCAAGCTGCTCGAATTCAGGCACCCACTTTCGTATGTATTTGAATTGCGGGTCAAATTTCCTTGTTTGCTCATAGGGATTGAAAATACGGAAGTAGGGTGCGGCATCACAACCGCTTCCTGCCGCCCATTGCCAGCCTCCGTTGTTTGCGCTTAAGTCAAAATCGAGGAGTTTACTGGCAAAATAGGCTTCTCCCCATCGCCAGTCGATCAACAGGTG
>JAULUX010000082.1:0-7916 GCA_032111385.1 Bacteroidia bacterium | reverse complement strand
AGGCCACCTGGATACGGGCTTGCAGGTCGGGCAATTCGTTGATGACGAAGATGCAACGGTTGGCGCGCGGAATGAGTCCGAAGTGGATCACACGTTCGTCGGCATACGACAGTTTCATATTAGCCGCCTTGATGGGGTCCACGTCACCGATCAGATCAGCCACGGTGACATCGGGTGTGGCTAGTTTTTCAACGAATCGTTCATCACGGTGCACCCAGGCGATAGGTGTATCGTCCCCTTTTTCAGCGATCAGATCCTTCGCATAGCGCGAAAGCGGGGTGAAAGGATCGTCGTTCACCTCACTGCCTGCTACTATGGGCATCCATTCGTCGAGCAGGTTGACCAGCATGCGTGCCATGCGGGTTTTGGCTTGTCCGCGCAGTCCGAGCAGATTGATGTGATGCCTGGCAAGTATGGCACGCTCGAACTCGGGAATGACTGTATTTTCATAACCGAAGATGCCGGGGAAAGGCTGCTCGCCCCGACCGATCACGGTAATGAGGTTTTGGCGGAGTTCGTCACGGATGGATTTGGGAAGGTAACCGGTTGCCTTCAGGGCACCGAATGTGCGGATATCGGGGGCGTTGTTGTTCACGTGTGTGTGGGTGCTGGTTTGGGTGTTGTTGGATTGAAAGGGTGGTGATGGTGTTGAATGAAATGGTTAACCGTTACGGGTACTTTGACGAGCGACCAGTTTCCATTCACCGTTGTCCTGCTTCATCCAGATCTGCATGATGTGCAAGTCAAGTTCAAGCGGCTTCCCCTCGAGAAAAAGGGATACCTCGGCATCCATGTTGATCACGGCACCTTGCCCGATGAGGCGGAATTGGATGTTTCGCGGATTGATTTTTCGATAATCGTGCTGCCCGATGACAACTGATCGGATCACCTCAGCCTTGCTCTGTGTCAGCCCGTTGCTATGGACATAGTTGATATCGTTGTCCAGCAGCAGGTTTAATCCTATACTGTCTCGGAAGAGAATGGACTTGTTTAGCAACTCGACCTTCTCAAGTACTTCCTCTTGTATTCTCTTTTCTTGATTGGCGAGATTGGACGACTGCATCACTCCGGCAGGCTGAGCCACCCCCGGCAGGGCCGTCTGGAAAACAACAATCACCCAAGCGCAGGTTGTAAGGAGGATGATATGGACGGGCTTATGACGCATTTTTATTCCGGCGCTGGGTGTAGTCCTTGAATACGAGCTGCCCCAGCCCCTTCAGTCCGGCATAATAGGCCTTGCCCTGGTTCGCCTCTGAGAAGCTGTGGATGAATTGCTGGAGGTAGGGATCGCGGGCGATCATGAATGTGGTGATGGGGATATGCAGCTTTCGAGCACGTTGTGCTTCGGCATAACAGCGTTCGACGATATCCCGGTCGAGTCCGTTGCTGTTGAAGTAATAGGTTCCGTCCGGGTTGCGCAGACAGCTGGGTTTCCCGTCGGTGATCATGAAGATCTGTTTGTTGGTGTTGCGTTTGCGACGAAGAATATCCATCGCCAGTTGGAGTCCGGCTACTGTGTTCGTGTGGTAGGGCCCTACCTGAAGATACGGTAAGTCCTTGAGCGCCACAGGCCAGGCATCATTGCCAAAGACGATGATATCGAGGGTGTCTTTGGGATACCGCGTCCGAATGAGTTCGGCGAGTGCCATGGCGACTTTTTTCGCGGGTGTGATGCGGTCTTCCCCGTAGAGGATCATGCTGTGGCTGATGTCGATCATCAACACCGTACTCATCTGCGCTTTGTGGTAAGTGTCCTCCACCACCAGGTCCTGTTCATCCAGCCGGAGTTCATCGATACCGTGAGATACCTGCGCTTTTCGCAGGCTCTCGGTCATTGAGATCCGCTCCAGGGGGTCTCCAAAGCGGAATTCACGGAATTCTCCGGTATGTTCATCACCCTGCCCGGCATGTGATGTCGTGTGTTGGCCGGTTCCGGACTTCCGCAAATCGCCAAAGATCTGCTCCAGGGCGGTTTGGCGGATGAGGCGCTCGAGTTTGCCTGTGAGGGCCGTTCCTCCTTCGCCCAGTTTCTCTTCCGAACGGATGTAGCCGCGTTTACGCAGGTCTTCAATAAAATCGTCGATGCCATAGTCCGGCGTGGTAAGTCCGTACTCGCGGTCGAGTTCTTTTAACCAGTCGATAGCCTCGTCAAATTCACCTGAAGTGTGCACGATGAGTTCTTTGAACACATCGAACAATTTGTCGAAAGGCTCCTGTTCAGGTGCGGTGTATGGGGTGAAGGTGTATCCGGAGCGCATCGAAAAAACAACAAGCGGTATGCGGTAAAGTTAAGCCTACTCCCGCCTCTTTTATCATAAGTACTTTATAATTAAGGCAACTCCATCAGTAATTCGACGGGATAGGCTGGTCCTTTATGGGGTATTCCGTAACCTAATTTTACAGTTATATCACTAGTGGAATAGTTACTTCGACCTTGAAACCTTGCCTTGTAAGTTCAAATCGCTGTGGATTTTCGACCTATCGGGAAACTACTGGAAATGAAAAGGACAAATCAAAAAGTCCTATTCCAAAACAGAGAAAGGAAATCTCCAACCTTTTTAAAGATGATGAAAAAATCCGAACAACAAGGGTCTCGCCAAAAAACAGATTTACCCCTAATGGTCGTTTAAAGGGAGTCCTCGTTTTTGAAACTCTAACCAGTTGATATATTCATCCCCCTTCCGGTTCACCTCCATCGTGATGCAATCATTCACCGGGCAAACGATCTTACAGAGGTTGCATCCAACGCATTCATCCTGTTTGATGGTATAGGTATTGTATGGGTTGCCTTTCATGATATCAATGGATTGGTGAGAGGTGTCCTCACACGCAATATAACACAGGCCGCAATGAATGCACTTGTCCTGATCGATCTTGGCAGTGACATGGAAATTGATGTCAAGTTCTTCCCATTTGATCACCTTGGGGACTGACAGGCCGATAAAATCATCCAGGTCTTTGTAGCCCTTTTCATCCATCCAGTTATTGAGGCCGTCGCAAAGATCACGTACTATACGAAATCCATAACGCATCGCCGCAGTGCAAACCTGCACATTGCGAGCGCCCAGCAGCATGAACTCCACCGCGTCTTTCCACGTGGTGATGCCACCGATCCCGGATATGGGAATATTTTTCGTAAGCGGATCCTGCGATAGCGTGGTCAGGAATTTCAAAGCGATCGGCTTTACAGCCGGACCACAATAACCGCCGAAAACCGAATGACCACCAACGTTGGGGTTGGGAACAAGCGTATCGAGATCGATACCGGTCACGGACTGAATGGTATTAATGAGGGATAATCCATTGCTACCGGCCTCCACCACTGCCCTTCCTGCAGGCACCACCGAATGTACATTGGGCGTGAGTTTTGTAATGACAGGGATGCGTGCAACCTCCATCACCCATTCCACCACCATTTTTGCGATCAGGGGATCCTGCCCAACACTGGCCCCCATACCGCGTTCAACCATTCCATGCGGACATCCGAAGTTGAGTTCTATTCCATGGGCTCCCGTGTCCTCCACTTTTTTCACCATCTCGTGCCAGCTTTCGCGGTTGTTGTCGGCCATCAGGGAAACCACCATTGCGCGGTCAGGGAATTCTTTCAACACCTCCCTGATTTCCTTCAGGTTGATCTCCAGCGGACGGTCAGAGATGAGTTCAATGTTATTGAATCCCATCACTTTCTGACCGTTGTATTCTACGGACGAATAGCGGGAAGAAACGTTTTTCACCTGCGTTCCAAGCGTTTTCCAAACCACTCCTCCCCAACCGGCCTCAAAGGCACGCATCACATTTAACTTTTTATCGGTGGGCGGTGCTGATGCAAGCCAGAATGGATTCGGGGACTTTATGCCCAGGAATTCGGATGATATGTTCGCCATTTGCTTTCTTTTGATAGAATTAAAATTCGACTACTTCTGACTTTTATGAAATGTTCAGGTAATGCAATATGGCTTTTGCTCCATCTTTTCCTTCCTGGACAGCATTCACTACTTCACGTCCACCGTTCACGCAATCACCGCCGGCAAACACCCCTTTTAAATTCGTGCTTCCATCATCACCAATAAGTATTCTTCCGTTTTGGTTTTTAATATCGGATTCAGCCAGCAATCCCGTGAACGGCATTTGTCCCGCGGCCTTGATGATCATATCTACATCGAGTGCAAAGGTCTCGCCGGTATCCACCGGACTCCGTCTGCCGGACCTGTCCGGATCACCCAGAGTCATTTTTGAACAAACCAATTGCTTCACCTTGCCTTTCTCATGAATCACTTCTTTGGGTGCGGCCAGCCAAATGACTTTACACCCATCCAGCAATGCAAGATCGAGTTCCACATCCGTACAGGGTTTTTCAGTTTCGGTACGCCGGTATATCAGGGTGACATCACTCGCTCCCAGTCTGCGTGATTGCGTAGCTGCGTCGATAGCGGTCATTCCCATGCCTATGACCGCTACCTTATCGCCTACAGGAACCGAAGGGAATGCGTTGGTTCGTAACCGATAGATAAACGACAGGGCATCGACCACTCCTTCTGCTTCTTCCCCCGGAATATCCAAAGACCTTGCGATACCCACTCCAACCCCAAGGAATACAGCATCGAATGATTTTTGTAAATCAGCAAGCTGAACATCCTTGCCCAAGGCAGTATTGTATTCAATATTGATCCCCCCTATGGCGGTAATAAAATCCACTTCGTTGTTGCAAAATTCCGGCGTTACTTTATAAGCAGCTACGCCATAAGTCATCAAGCCGCCACCCTTTTCTTCTTTTTCATAAACGGTTACATCTACACCTTCCATTGATAGGGCGTGAGCACACGCCAGACCGGCTGGTCCTGCTCCCACGACTGCAACTTTTTTTCCGACCGATGGTTTTCGACAAAAGAGAGGCCATTTTTGAGCAATGGCATCTTCGGTTGCATAGCGCTGAAGTTTAGCTATGTGTATCGGTTCTTCCTCCAGTAAGTTGAAAACACAGGCCCCCTCGCAGAGTTTTTCTACGGGACAAACCCTGGAACATCCTCCACCCATTATGTTGGATGATAAAATCGTTTTTGCAGACCCTCTGATATTTCCCGAAGCGATCTGTTTGATGAACATCGGCACATCGATACCAGTAGGGCAAGACTTCGTGCAAGGGGCATCATAACAGTTAATACAGCGATTCGCTTCAATCACGGCCCCTTCCGGATGATCGTATGGCGGATGTACATCAGAAAAATTCTGCGCGTAGTCGGAGGGGCTCAATCGGTGATTTGCAATAGCCATGATGAAGAGTTATAAAAGGTGTGTATTAGAGGGCTGTGATCGGTCCGTAGGATTCGGGACGTCTGTCGCGGAAGAACTGCCAGGTGGCACGTACCTCTTCGATCATATCCAGATCAAAGTCAGCGACCAGCAGTTCGTCTTTATCTTCAGAAGCAAGGGCAAATATCTGTCCGCGTGGATCGACGAAATACGACGAACCGTAAAATTTGCCGAGGTTCCATGGTTTTTCCTCTCCAACACGGTTGATACATCCCATGAAATACCCATTGGCTGCAGCGTGCGCAGGTTGTTCCAGCTTCCACAGGTATTGAGAAAGACCAGCTACAGTAGCGGATGGATTGTAAACAATTTCCGCACCGTTCAGTCCAAGGCAACGGGCCCCTTCCGGGAAATGACGGTCATAACAGATGTACACACCGACTTTCGCATAACGGGTTTGGAACACGGGATAGCCCAGGTTGCCGGGTTTGAAGAAGAACTTTTCCCAAAAACCGGAGGTGTGTGGAATATGGTTTTTCCTGTATTTACCCAGATAAGTCCCGTCCGCATCAATTACTGCTGCAGTGTTGTACAACACCCCTGCCTGTTCCTTTTCGTATATGGGAACAACAATCACCATGTTGTATTTTTTAGCATAAGTAGCCATCAGTTCAGTCGTGGGACCCGGAACCGTTTCGGCTGATTCGTACCACTTCTTATCTTGTCCGGGGCAGAAATAGGGGGTATTGAAAATCTCCTGCAGGCAAAGTATCTGCACTCCTTTTTTACCAGCTTCTTCTATGAGGGGAATATGTTTCTGCACCATTGCATTGACGATTTCAGCGATGGTTCCTTCGCCCTCTGTTTTTGGCAGACTCATCTGAATGAGACCCGACTTGATGATTCTTGGCATAGTGCGTTTATTTTTTAGATGATACCGTTCGTTTTGTTTCTTTTGATGAATTGGCCATATCCTTTTTTGAGGAGGAGTTCATTATTTTCTACGGCCACCCGGCCTCGAAGGATGACCGTCTGGCATTTGCCCTTGAGTGACATCCCCTCGTAACCGGAGTAGTCGCAATTCATGTGATGTGTTTTTGCAGAAATCACATGCTCCTCTTTAGGATCGATGATCACGAGGTCTGCGTCTGATCCTGCAGCGATGCATCCTTTCCTGGGAAACATGCCGAATATCTTTGCTGCATTGGTGGAGGTGACTTCCACGAATTTATTCAGGCTGATGCGTCCTTTATTGACACCTTCCGAAAACAACAACTCCATCCTGTTTTCAATAGCCGGATGTCCATTCGGAATTTTGGAGAAATCGTTTTCTCCCATTTTTTTCTGTTCCCACATGAACGGGCAGTGGTCTGTTGCAACGACCTGAACCGACCCCTGATCAATTCCTGCCCACAAAGCATCCTGATCCTTTTTTTCACGCAGTGGTGGTGACATCACCCATTTCGCAGACTCAAACCCTTTATTGTAAAGGGATGCATCGAGTACAAGGTATTGAATGCAGGTTTCCGCGAATACTTTTTGATTTCTTCTGGCTGCATCACGGATGTGGTTCAATGCTCCTTCGCACGTCATGTGTACAACATACGCCGGAACACCGGTATGGTAAGCCATGTCGGAAAATCTCCCGGTAGCTTCCGATTCCGTGATTTCCGGTTGAGACAGGTAGTGATAGAGCGGCGATAACTTCCCCTCTGATCTGAATTTTGCGACCAGGAAATCAATCATGTCTCCGTTTGTGGCATGTACGGTGACCATGCCGCCCTGTTTTTTCACTTCATTCATGAGTCCCACCATCTGGCGGTCATCGATCATCAATGCCCCTTTATAGGCCATGAAGGTTTTGAAAGAAGTGATACCCTCTTTATCAATCAGCTCTTTGATTTCCTCTTTTGTATCTTCATTGAAATCAGTAACGGCCATATGGAACGAATAATCCCCTACGGCATTGCCATCGCTTCGGCTCTTCCATTCGTTCAGCGCATGGCGGAGTGATTTCCCCTGAGTCTGAAGGATAAAATCAATCACCATAGTGGTTCCGCCGTGCAGAGCTGCGGCAGTACCGGTTTCATAACTATCGCTGGAAAAGGTGCCCATAAAAGGCATGTCAAGATGTACATGCGGATCAATACCTCCGGGAACGATGATCTTGTTGCTGGCATCAATGATGCGGTCGGCTGTAACATCGAGATTCGTACCGATCATACTGATTCTTTCACCTTCTATGAAAATATCCCCGGTGAAATCTTCAGATGCGGTGACAATTCTTCCGTTTTTAATGAGTATGGACATGTTCTGTTTTTATAGATTGAAACTCACGTCGGTATACGTGATGTCGATTAAAGTATGCCGGCATTCATAAATTTATCCATGTCAGATGACTACTTTGTTTTCATTGCGATGATCCCCGATGGAAAATACAAAATAGGTTATTCCCGACACAAAGAAGCCGACAAACCATGCATAATTGTATAAATGTCCGATCCATTCCGGGAAGCTCGATCGGGGAATGACATTTACAGTCATTAAAAATCCGGGTATATTGGGCACGATACCCAACAGCATGGCAATAACGGCCATTCGGTTGAACCCATTTCCATAACTATAGATACCGCTGTGGGAATAGAGGTCCTTAACCAGCAACTCTT
>JAULUX010000081.1:0-3301 GCA_032111385.1 Bacteroidia bacterium | reverse complement strand
ATACGCCGGGGCATACCATGGAGAGTACCACTTACCTTCTCATCAATGAAAAAGGGAAGGAGTATGGGATCATCACCGGTGATACGCTCTTCATCGGCGATGTGGGGCGTCCCGACCTGGCGCAGCATGTAATAGCCGATCTCACCCAGGAGAAATTGGCAGGACACCTCTACGATTCGCTTCGCAACCGCATTATGCCCTTGAGCGATGATCTCATCGTGTACCCCAACCACGGAGCCGGCAGTGCCTGCGGGAAGAACATGAGCAAGGAGACCACCGACACCCTCGGGAATCAGAAAAAGGTGAACTATGCACTCAATCCCAAGTTGAGCAAGGAGGAGTTCATCAAGGAGATCCTGACAGGATTGGTGCCGCCTCCAGGTTATTTTCCTCAGAATGTGTTGATGAACATCAAGGGCTATGAGAGTATCGATACGGTGATGCAGAAAGGCTCACGTCCGCTTTCTCCGGCAGCCTTCGAAGCGGCGGCCAACGAAACGCATGCTATTATTTTGGACACCCGCAAGGCAGATGATTTTCGGCTGGGTTTCATCCCCAATTCGATCAACATCGGCATCGACGGTAACTTCGCTACGTGGGTAGGTACGCTCATTCCCGATGTGAAGCAGGAAATCCTTATCGTAGCCGACGAAGGACTGGAGGAAGAGGTGATCACCCGACTTGCCAGGGTGGGATACGACAACTCCATCGGTTACTTGAAAGGCGGATTCAAGGCCTGGAAAGCGGTCGGTATGGACACGGACACCATCGCATCCGTGACGGCCACCGAACTGGCAAACCGCATGAAAGACCATGATGTAATCATCCTCGACGTGCGTAAGGCCAGCGAGTACGGAAGCGAACACGTGGTGGACGCTCTGAATGCACCCTTGGATTTCATCAACGACAGCATGCTCAAGGTGGACAAAGACAAAACCTCGTATGTACACTGTGCGGGAGGCTATCGCTCCATGACCTTCATCTCCATCCTGCAGGCACGCGGCTTCCGCAACCTGGTGGACGTACAGGGTGGGTTCAAAGCGATTAAAGATAGCGGCCGGTTCCCTGTTACTGATTACGTATGCCCGACGACGTTGTTATGAGAATAATTGCTGGCTCCTGAGCCGGTCGAAGGGCCAGTCATCTAAACTCGGGAACCTATCCATTGGAATTCTTTACCAACTAGTTGTTTTATTATATAAAAAAAGCCCCATTTGATCGGGGCTTTTTTATATAAGAGAAAATCTTGGATCACCCCTGCTTCACCAGCTGGATCTCAGCATGTAGCTTCACGTCCTCGCTTACCAAAAGTCCACCCGCTTCGGTAGGAGCGTTCCACGTGAGACCGAAGTCTTTGCGGTTGATGGTTCCCGACAGTGTGAATCCGGCCTTGGTGTTGCCCCAGGGGTCCCTGGCCACTCCTCCGAAATCGACGTTGAAATGCACGGGCTTGGTCACGCCGCGCAGGGTGAGTGAGCCTTCCAGTTGACGGCTTTCTCCGCTTCCTTTCAGACCATGGGCTTCGATGGTCAGATGAGGGTGGTTAGCCGCATCGAAAAAGTCCGGACTCTTCAGGTGACCGTCGCGTTGTTCGTTGTTGGTGCTGATGCTGTCGATGTCGGCGGTGAAAGTGATCTTCGCATCGCTGAAGCTGTCGTCGGAGCTTTCCGCTTCGGCGTTGAACTTAGCGAAGTTACCGCTGACGTTGGTGATCATGAGGTGCTTCACTTTGAAACCGATTTCGCTGTGTGTGGGGTCGAGGACCCATTTGTTGGTAGACATGGTGGTTGTTTTATAATAATTTATGATTTTGATGACTTGATTTGGACAATAGTAACATGTAACACCCTGATTGTGTTTTCCCCATGGAAATCGTTTATTCCTCCAGCACCCCCATCTTCCCGCTTTGGAATTCTTCGACTGCTTCGATGAGTTCCTCACGAGTATTCATCACGAAAGGACCGTAGCTGGCGACGGGTTCGTGGATGGGTTGACCGGCCAGGATAACGAAGGATGCATCATCGGCTGCCTCGATGGAAATCGAACCCGGACCGTTTCCAAACGCCATCAAGTCCCGTTCAACGGCGGTTTGTGCGTTGCTGGTCAGTCTACCGGAAAGCACATAGGCCAAAGCGTTATATCCATCCGGAATAGTGACTTCCGCCATTCCGCCTTTCTCCATACGGCCGTGGAGGATCAATACCGGGGTCAGCAAGTGGGTGGACGATTCATCGGATTTGTATCTGCCTGCAATCAGCCGCAGGTGCGCATCGCCTTCCTTCACCAGCGGGAATTGTTCGGCACGCAGGTCCTGGTAGCGTGGTGGATGCGATTTGTCTTTGGCCGAAAGGTTGATCCAGAGCTGAATGAGCTCCAGCTCGCCACCTTTCTCCATGAAAGCGGGAGGCACGCCTTCTGAATGTACCACGCCGCTGCCGGCGGTCATCCACTGCACATCCCCTGCCTGCAGATAGCCGGTATTGCCCATGCTATCGCGGTGAAGCACTTCCCCTTTAAACAACAAAGTCACGGGTTCGAAACCCTTGTGTGGGTGGGGAGGAACAAGGAATGGTTTTTTGAGGCTCACCTCCTTCGGACCGAAATGGTCCAGCATCAGGAAGGGACTGGTGTCTCCGAGCTCCGGATGAGGTAAAGGACTAAATACACTTTGCCCGGGTCCTAACGGTTTTTCACGGGCAGAAATGATTTTGCGAAGGGTTCTCATGACAATAATTGTATGTACAAATATAGGTTATTAATAGTTGTATATACAATAGAAAGGCCGATTGATATATTTAAAACATTGATATTCAATCAATAATTAACATACCCTTTTCAGGACTCTTACTGGTGGCTGAGCTATTGGAGTCCGGTTGGTGAGCTTGTCCGATAGCTATCGGACGAACCGCCTTGAGTTTTGATGCTCTTGGGATTCATTCCAGCATTCGGAGGAATTTGGTTTTTTGTGCCCTTCGACTAGCTCAGGGACCAGTGAACCCTTAGCGACCAGTAATTGTCGACCGACCACTTGACTCCACAAGGGGACCGGTTATCCGGAACCTACAACCTTCAACTTACAACACCCTATCTTCGTGCACGCGTTTATTTTCCTTGAAGAACTACTTCCGTCTCCTTCGTTACATCATTCCCTACAAAGGACGTGCGATCACCAGTGTGACGTTCAACGTCCTGACGGTCGTTTTTTCGCTGTTTTCCCTGACGATGATTGTGCCTTTCCTGAACGTATTGTTCAGCCAGGAACGCGATTACACCTTCATGCCCTGGGCGTTTTCGGTCAAGG
>JAULUX010000080.1:10246-24057 GCA_032111385.1 Bacteroidia bacterium | reverse complement strand
TGCGGGCTTCCTGTTTTGATTCCATGAAGATTCCGGAGAAACTGATCGTCTCGTTGTTGGCCTTCTGTGCAGGCTTGACCATACTGGTTACGCTGGGAATCCTTTACACCCTGGCCAGTGAGGCTATTGTATTTTTTTCAGAGGTTTCCATTGTGGATTTTCTAACAGACACCCAGTGGACACCCTTGTTCACCGAAAAGCATTTTGGAATACTCCCTTTGCTGAGCGGGACGATCCTGACCTCGTTCATCGCCATATTGCTGGCCTTACCCGTTGGGCTGACCATTGCCGTTTACCTGAATGAGTATGCTCCCCGTTCATTCGGCATGAGCATCAAGCCCATACTTGAAATTCTGGCAGCCGTGCCCACTGTTGTTTACGGATACTTCGCCCTCACCGTCGTCACTCCGTTTTTTCAGCAGCTGATCCCCTCACTTTCCGGTTTCAACGCACTCGGGGCCGGATTTGTCATGGGCATCATGATCATTCCATTGATCTCGTCGATGAGCCAGGACGCCCTGTATGCCGTTCCGAAATCGCTGAGAGAAGCATCCTATGGTCTCGGTGCCACCCGCTTCCAAACCGCATTCAAGGTTTTGGTTCCTGCTGCTTCATCAGGCATCATCGTGTCTGTCATCCTGGCCATCTCCCGTGCAGTCGGAGAAACGATGATTGTCGCCATTGCGGCAGGAATGCAACCTAACCTCACCCTGGACCCTACCGTTCCGATCCAGACCATCACGACATACATCGTTCAGATCAGCATGGGCGATGTAGCGCACGGTTCGCTCGAGTACCGCACCATTTTTGCGGCCGGCATTTCCCTTTTCATGCTCACGTTCCTTCTGAACAACATCAGCTTCTGGTTTAAGAAAAAATACAGGCAGCGGTATGAATAAAACCAGCATCAACAGGTTAATCGATGTGGCGTTCCGTTATTTCGGGCTCGCGTGCACTCTTTTTGGGCTGGTCATGCTGGGAATTTTCATCATCGATGTCCTTATCAAGGGTCTCGGTCGTCTGGATTGGAAATTTCTCATCAGCCTGCCTTCCCGATTCCCGGAAAAAGCCGGTATTTATACTGCCCTTCTGGGCACATGCTGGATCCTGGTGCTCACCGCACTTATAGCCATTCCAATGGGTGTGGCAGCAGGAATATACCTTGAGGAATACGGCAAAAAATCCAGATTCGCGAACATCCTTGAAATCAATATCACCAATCTGGCCGGAATCCCTTCGATCATTTACGGCTTGCTCGGCCTTGAGATTTTTGTTCGAACACTTGGACTTGGACAAAGTGTACTTGCCGGTGCGATGACATTATCGCTGCTTATACTGCCGATCATCATCGTAGCCACCAGGGAATCAATACGAGCAGTACCCAGGAGCCTTAGGGAAGCTGCTTTCGCACTGGGTGCCACAAAGTGGCAGACCATCTGGACACAAGTCCTACCCGCATCGGCCGGAGGTGTATTGACCGGAATCATCCTTGCGTTATCACGAGCGGTAGGTGAAGCCGCACCGTTGATTGTCGTAGGAGCACTGGCCTATGTTCCATTCGCTCCTAAAACACCCATGGACGAATTCTCGGTTCTGCCAATCCAGATCTTCAATTGGGTATCCCGCCCTCAGCAAGGATTCACGATCAATTCGGCTGCTGCAATCATCATCCTACTCATGATCACCTTCCTGATGAATGGGATAGCTATCTATTTCAGAAGTAAATGGCAGAAGAAAGTCAAATGGTAATGGACGCATGAACAAGAAACTCGAAGCCCGCAACGTCAATGTCTATTACGACCAGACGCATGTCATCAAAGGCGTGAACCTGGGCATTGACATGAATTCCGTCACAGCCTTCATCGGCCCGTCCGGCTGCGGAAAATCCACTTTCCTTCGTCTTTACAACAGGATGAACGACCTGATCGAAGGTTTTCGAAAAGACGGACAGATCCTGATCGACGGGAAAGAGATTTACGAAAATGGCATGCGGGTGGAAGACCTGCGTAAGAAAGTGGGGATGGTTTTCCAGAAACCCAATCCCTTTCCGAAGAGCATCTACGAAAACGTCATTTACGGCTTGCGGATACGGGGCATCAACAACAAGAAGATGCTGGACGAAACGGTGGAGCGAAGCCTCCGTCAGGCAGCACTTTGGGATGAAGTAAAAGACAACCTCAAGAAATCCGCACTTGCGTTGTCCGGTGGACAGCAACAACGCCTTTGTATCGCCCGCGCGATAGCCACAGAGCCCTCCGTGCTGTTGATGGACGAACCGGCATCTGCACTGGATCCAATTTCAACTTCGAAGGTGGAAGACCTCATCTATGAACTGAAGTCGCAGTTCACGATCATCATCGTCACCCACAATATGCAACAGGCAGGACGCGTTAGCGACCATACCGCATTCTTCTACCTGGGCGAACTTGTTGAATACGATGAGACCAAGAAAATATTCACCAATCCGGCCGATACCCGCACGCAGGATTACATCACCGGCCGCTTCGGCTGATCGATCATTCATTCTATTTTGCACCTCCTGAAATCGAAAAGATGACACACCTCGAATCGGAAATCAAGAACCTCAAGTCTGAAATGCTCGAGATGTTCGCGCTCGTGAAAAGCCAGCTCGAGAAATCGAAGCAAAGCCTTATACGGCTCGACAAAGATCTTGCACGGGAAGTGCTGGTACACGAAAAACGTGTAAACGGCTTTGAATTGAAAGTGGACAGGGACTGCGAAAATATCATCGCCTTGTTCAATCCCCTGGCCATCGACCTGCGTTTCGTACTTGCCTGCCTGAAGATCAACAGCAACCTGGAACGCATAGGGGACATAGCAGAAGGGATCTGCCAGTTCGTACTCAACATCAAACTGGAACCGGAGAAGTCGCTGCTGGAGAATACGCGGATGATGGAGATGTTTGATACGAGTATCATGGTTCTGGACGATACGATGCAGGCTTTCGAAACCGAGGACACCAGGCTGGCCCGGAGCGTTTTCAAGAAAGATGAAATACTGGACGAGATCAACCTGAATGCCAACCAGGCTGTAGCAGATTTCATTCGGGAAAATCCTGAACGGATCAACCAAAGCCTTTACCTACTAAGCTCCATCCGAAAATTGGAGCGCGTGGGTGATCAATGCAAGAACATTGCAGAGGAAATCATTTTTTATATAGAGGCGAAAGTGCTCAAGCACAAATCGCGGGAACAAAAGCAGGCCTGAAGCTGAAATCCGAAAGGATTACTCTCCAGCGAATTTCTCCTTGACTATAGCCAGAAATTCAGTGTGAATACCGGGTGTGCTGGCTATGATCTCTTTGCCGAAAAGAAAGTCATCTCCCCCTTTGAAATCGCACACTTTTCCGCCTGATTCCGTCACCAGAAAAGCGCCGGCGCACACGTCCCAGGGATTCAGGCTGTATTCATAAAAGCAGTCGAAACGGCCGCAGGCCACATAAGCCAAATCAACGGCAGCAGACCCAAGCCTTCTCAATCCGCGAGTGTTTCTCATGCAATGGTCGAATACAGCCATATAGGAGACCATACGCGAATAATCAGTGTAAGGGAATCCGGTGGCGATCAGTGAGCGTCCCATTTCGGTCGTACCGGACACCTTCACCTGTTGACCGTTCAACCAGACTCCTCCACCCGACCAGCCGTAAAAGCACTCGTCGAGGTTACATTCATGCACTATCCCGAGAACAGGCACCCCTTCTTTCAAAAGACCTACACTGATGCAAAAACATGGGAGGCCGTGCACAAAATTCGTCGTCCCGTCAAGGGGATCGATCACCCACGACCACTCCTTCAATCCGGTATTCAAAGTCGATTCCTCGGTGATGAAACCTGCACCCTCTATCAACGGCATCAATCCATCGACCAATAACTTTTCACTGTGCTTATCGACGTAGGAAACAAGGTCGTTGAAGCCTTTGTATTCGACAGACTTTTGATGAAAGGTATTTCGCTCCCTTCTAATAAAATCAACCGCCCCCGACACTACAAGGCGGGCAGACTCACACAGGTTTTCGAGCTGTACCTGGGTCATGGCGAATCGGATATTTCAAGAAGTAGTAGAGACCGGAAACGCCAAGTAAAATGAGCGTGACGGCGATCACTTCAGCCTGAGTCACGTTCATACCGAGCAAATCGAATTTATTGTTCACACGGATCTGTTCGATGAGCAACCGTTCGATACCATTCAATGACAGGTAGAGTGAGAACAACATCCCTGTTGCGCTGAAACGCTTACGAATGCCCCACAGTAGGAAGAAAAGAAGAATACATGCAACGGCTTCATACAACGGAGTTGGGAAAACAGCATCAGGCAGAACCATGCAATGACGGCCATCGCAACCCGGGATCGGAACACCTTCGTTGATGACATTGTGGGGGTAATTGTAGGCCCAGGCCCAATCTGGGAGCCAGGATGGAGCCGGTGCTTCATTGACTATTCCCCAGTCCCCATCACCGGATATCTGACATCCCAGACGACCGGTACCGTAAGCCAGCATCAGACCGGGGGCGGTGGCATCGGCCAGGATCATAGGATGTATGCCACGTTTGTAGCCGTAACGCATCACCGCAGCAGCTCCGACGATCAACCCTCCGTACATCGTCAGTCCACTGAAGGAAAGTAAAGCATCCAGTGGATCGTCAGAAAATTCATGCAGATTCTCGAGATTGTGAAACAACTTGGCACCGATGATGCCGCTAATGGCAGCGACCATAGTGATGTTGGATACCAACTGATGAGGATGCACCTGCTCAACAACCGTTTTGGGATGAGGAAGGCGCTCTTTTTCCTTTTCACGGTAGTGCAAAAATGCCATCACTGAGCCAACGAGCAATCCTCCGACAAGGTGGCCTTCCATCGAAAGAAGGAATCCCTGTGTATCCTCCACGAAAGCGCTATAATTGAAAGCAGCATAAAATAATTTGTATCCGATTACAAACCCCGTCAGGAAAGAAACAGCAAGGTCGGTGAACGAGGCCGGCATGCCGATGATCTTTTCGGTTCGTATCGTATGCAGAAGTCCATCGCTCTCTTTTCGACGAAGCTCCTGTTGCAATGTCCACGCTGCGGCAAGAAATGAGATCGCCAACATGAATCCGAAACTCTGGATGGGCAGCGGGATATCGACTCCAAATAGGTCGCGAATGAGGTCGGATAGTGTTGGATACATAATCTGTTTACAATAGAACAGGCTCAGACCTGGTGACGACTTCGCCTTGAACGGCGCCATTGGATCCGACTTCAGAGAGCAGACAGTCGACTACCGTGTTCACAAGAGCCGGGTCGTAAGGATGTTCAACACGGATATAATTGGGGGTATATCCCAACATCTTTCCACCACTTTCTGCAGCTTCGAAAAGCACAGGCATGACCAATCCGATATGACCGGATGTGAAATCGTGCATCTTCTTGGCGGAGAGATATCGGAGTCGACGATTCCTTTCCTTCCGAACATGATGCGGGACAACACCCGACATCGTCACAGCCAGCGTATCCCGCCGTTCCGAATAAGTGAACACGTGAAAGTAACTCACTGGCAGGGCATGGAGAAATTCAAATGTTTCGGCAAAATGAGCTTCGGACTCACCGGGAAATCCAACTATCACATCCACACCGATAGAAGCATGTGGGATGAGCTCCCTGATCCGGCTAACCTTATCGGCGTACAAGTCCGTCATGTACCGCCTACGCATCTTTGCGAGAATCTCATCGGATCCACTTTGCAAAGGCATGTGAAAGTGAGGCATGAATTTTCCGGAGTCAGCGACCACTCGAATCACCTCGTTCGTCAACAGGTTCGGCTCGATCGAGGAAATGCGAAAACGGACATGATGAGCGGATTGATCGAGAGCATGCACCAGATCGGAGAACCGTTCGACGTGTTTACCCGACGAGTCGGAAATGCCGAAGTCGCCCAAATTCACTCCGGTGAGTACAATTTCCCGGACTCCTGAAGAAACCAATCGCTCCACATCACGAAGCACTCCATTGACGGTGTTACTGCGCGAGTGGCCACGTGCCAATGGGATGGTACAGAAACTGCAATTGTAATCGCAGCCGTCCTGTACTTTAAGGAATGAACGTGTACGGTCATCGGATGACCATGCTCCGGTGAACAAAGTCGCCTCTTCAATTTCGCAAGACATGACCTTGGCCTTGTCCCCGGATTCGAGTTCAGCAAGAAAGTTGAGGATATTGAATTTCTCGGTAGCTCCAAGCACCAGGCTTACTCCGGGAATGGAGGCAATCTCAGCAGGCTTCAATTGCGCATAACATCCAACCACCACCACATGAGTGGAAGGATTCAGAACCATTGCCTTATTGACGTAACTGCGGCATTCCCGGTCGGCATTTTCAGTCACCGAGCAGGTGTTAATCACATACACGTCAGCAGGCTGATCGAATTCCACCTTGACCCAACCGGCAGTTTTGAACTGACGAGCAATCGTTGAAGTTTCGGAGAAATTGAGCTTGCAACCCAGCGTATGGAAGGCAACTTTCTGCATGCCCCGCAAAGGTAGGGATTCGGAAGGAAGGATTGACGTCAATGCACTGTGCCTCACACCTTAACCGCTACATTTGTACATGCGACTTTACCGCCTGACCGTTGTTCTCCTGACAGGGTTTCTTTTCTCCTGCAATACGGAACCAAAAGAAAAGGACGACCGCAGCGTCTTCAGATACAATGAAGCATCGGGCATCACTTCTCTGGACCCTGCATATGCCAGCAACCAAGCCAACATTTGGGCCTGCAACCAACTGTTCAACGGCTTGGTCCAGTTGGACAGTCTCCTGGTTCCGGTGCCCTGCATTGCCAAGTCCTGGGAAATCAGCGACGACGGGCTGCAGTATGTCTTTCATCTTCGATCCGATATCCGTTTCCATCCCCATCCTGCGATAGCAAACGGCAGAACGGTGCGTGCAACGGATTTCGTTTTCAGCTTCGTGCGCATCTGCGATGAGAAAACCGCATCGCCCGGTTCATGGATCTTTCAATCCCTTCAAACCGCCGAAAACGGCAAGATCACCGGATTGTCTGCACCGGATGATAGCACACTTGTCATCAGGCTCAAGCATGCCTTCCCTCCTTTACTCGGCTTACTTGCCTCAGCTTACTGTTCAGTGGTTCCGGAAGAAGTGATCCGTACAACGGGTAAGGATTTCCGAAAACAACCAATTGGTACCGGACCGTTCGTATTCCATGCATGGGAGGAACGCACGGCATTGGTTTTTCACCGGAACCCCAACTATTTCGAAAGCGATAGCCAGGGTCTACGCCTACCCTACCTCGATGCCGTGATGATATCTTTCATCAGCGACAAACAAAGCGCCTTCCTGGCATTCCTCCAAGGCAAAATCGACTTCATCTCCGGATTGGATGCCGGGTACAAGGACGACCTGTTGACCACGAACGGTACACTCAGGCCCAAATACCGAGGCAGGTTTAAAATGGAAACAGCACCATACCTCAACACGGAATACCTGGGTTTTCTGGCCGACAGCTCCATCGAGTCGATGAAAGGCTCCCCCTTGAATGATCTGAGGATCCGCCAGGCGATCAATTATGGATTCGACCGGAACGAAATGATACGCTACCTCAGGAATGGCATGGCGACACCGGGTGTTCACGGCATGCTTCCTCCGGGATTACCCGGATACGATTGCAACAAAGTGAAGGGCTATGCATACGACCCTGAACTGGCATCAAAACTTTTGACAGAAGCCGGATATCCGGGAGGCAGGGGACTGCCTGAAATCACCATGAGCACCACAAACAGCTACCAGGACTTGTGTGAATACATCCAAGGCCAATTGGCACGTTTGGGAATTCGAATCCGACTGGAGGTTAACCAAGCCGGTCAGCACCGGCAGATGGTGGCAAAGCAGCAATTGCAGTTCTTCCGCGGCTCCTGGATTGCCGACTATGCCGATGGTGAAAACTACCTGGTGCTTTTCAAGTCCGGGAACAAGGCGCCTGCAGGACCCAATTACACCCATTTCAGCGACTCCGAATTCGACCGGCTATACGACGAATCCATGAAACAACCTCACTTGGCGGAGCGAGTTGGCCTTTACGCAAAAATGGACTCCATCGTCATGTCAAAATCCCCGGTCGTTGTACTCTATTACGACAAAATACTTCGACTCACCCAAAAGAGCATATCGGGACTTCAAATCAATCCCATGAATTTGCTTACACTGAAGACGGTAAGCAAATCAACGGATCAAGCGAATTAATCTTTCCAGTCGGCGATAAACAGGTTGGTATCGCGTGTTCCGCCATTGTTCCTGTTCGAGGAGAAAATCAGCTTCTTTCCATCAGGTGAAAACATGGGGAATGCATCGAACATTCCGTCGAAGGTGATCTGCTCGAGCTTGGAGGTTTCCAAATCGACCATCCACAGGTTGAAAGGCAATCCGCGGGTGGAAGTGTGGTTCGAAGAAAAGATGACCTTTTTTCCGGATGGATGGAAGAAAGGAGCCCAACAGGCGTTGGGGACATCGGTGATTTTTTTCAGGTCGGAGCCATCCACATTACACGTGTAAAGCTCCATGTGGGTCGGTTGAACCAGGTTTTCCGTCAGTAACTCTTTATACTCCTGCACCTCTTCATCCGTTTTCGGACGGGATGCGCGAAAAATCAACTTCTTACTATCCGGAGAGAAAAACGCACCACCGTCATAGCCAAGCTGATCGGTCACTTGCCGAATATTCGATCCATCGGTATTCATGGTGTACAGTTCCAGGTCGCCGGATCGCGTACTGGTGAACACGATGGATTTCCCGTTCGGGGAGACCGTAGCCTCAGCATCATATCCAGGCTGATCCGTCAATTTCCGACGGTTTTTACCATCGAGACCTGCTACGTAAATGTCAAAATCGGGGTAAATGGCCCACACATATTTCCCGTCGGCTCGACGTGGCGGTACTTGAGGACAGGACGCGCTGCCTTCATGGGTGGACGCGTACAAGATTAACGAATCACCCGGCATGAAATACGCACAAGTCGTTCGACCATCACCGGTGCTGATCAGTTGAGGCGGACCTGATATCATATTGCCCTTGGACAGATCGAAAGCATAGATTTGGTCACAGGAATCACCCCACTGCTTGTTGGTGCTCTGAAACACAATTTTCCTTCCATCGAAACTGAAATAAGCCTCTGCATTGTCTCCCCCGAAAGTCAATTGACGAAGGTTCGAAAGGTGCCTTGACTCGCCCGGGTACAGGTAAGTCATGGTGTCCATTTGAAGTCCTTGAGAAAGTGACATCGTGCTGATTGTCAGTACTAAAAAAAGTAATACTGGTGTGACTTTATCTCTCATCATGGCTCAAAATTAGGCAATTCAGCCCTTGCCCTAGCGGAGACGCCCATCGATTAAAACAGGCATGATTCTTGACAAAAAGCAAATCACATTGTATATTTGAAAAACCAAAATGCGGATACGTAGTATTTCACACAATAAGCAACAACAAACCGACGTTATCCGTTAAATCACCAACTCTATCCAAGCTAAAAACGCCTATCGGGAATAAACCTTTACACATCCATTAGTCCAGTAAACCCACCTTTTAAAAGGAGGAATCCATGTGTAAAGAACAGAAAACCGACCAGGAATTGGTGTGCGCTTTCCTTAACGGAAACGAAGGCACCTTGCAGGATCTTATCCTGCGACACGAACGTAAAGTCTACACCAGCATTTACTTACTGGTCAAAGACCGAACCCTTGCAGACGACCTTTTTCAAGACACATTCATCAAGGTCATCAACACCCTGCGTAGCGGGCATTACAACGAGGAGGGAAAATTCATCTCCTGGGTGCTTCGCATTGCCCACAACCTGGTGATCGATCATTTCAGAAGCCAGAAGCGCATGCCCCTCGTTCATGACACCGAAGAATTTTCGGTGTTTGACACTTTGCATCTGCCGGACCAGAATGCCGAGGACAAACTAATGGCGAACCAGGTCAACAACCAGGTACGTCGACTGATCGATGAACTTCCGTTCGACCAAAGGGAAGTGGTGATCATGCGTCACTTTGCCGACATGAGTTTCAAGGAAATCGCCGACGTTACCGGGGTCAGCATCAACACCGCCCTGGGCCGTATGCGCTATGCCTTGATCAACCTCCGGAAAATGATCCACGAAAAGCAGTTGGTCCTGGTTTCGTAGCACAATAATCCGCATTCATGCCGCGTTATTAAGTGGTAATTCAAACCCGATCACGCCCATGAATGAACATGTTACTCCTGAGAAAATGCTGCTTTACCTGTACAACGAAACCGAAATGGCGGATTCCGTGATGGTTCAACGCAGTATCGACAACGACCCGGCCATCGAACAAGAGTTCAACCTGCTCGCAAAAGCACGTAAGATGCTCAACCGGATTGAAATGCATGCTTCGCCTGACAGCATAGCCTCCGTCCTTGGCTATGCCAGCTTAACCAGGGCACTTCGTTAGTCGACAAAAGTTTCCATTGGTTCGAATGCCGCCTGTGCTACTTTTACGGGCGGCATTCCCATTTTATGAAACGTGCAGAAAAATTCGAACAGGTCATTTCGTTTTTCCGGAAACACAAGCCCGATGCTGAAACCGAACTGCAATACACCAATCCGTACGAATTGCTGGTTGCCGTGATCCTCTCGGCACAATGTACCGATAAACGTGTCAACCTCGTCACCCCAGCCCTTTTTGAGGCTTACCCGACTGTAGAAACGATGGCCACCGCAGATTCCGACGACCTTTTCCCATTCATCCGGTCTGTCAGTTATCCAAACAACAAGGCCAAACATCTGGCCGGCATGGCCAGGATGATCGTGAGTGATTTTGGAGGAAATGTACCGTCGGAGGTGGAAGACCTTATTAAGCTGCCGGGGGTTGGAAGGAAGACCGCCAACGTCATTTCATCAGTCGTTTTCAATCGACCTGCCATGGCTGTCGATACTCACGTTTTCCGGGTCTCGGCAAGGATCGGACTGACCGTAGGAGCAAAGACCCCCCTTTCTGCAGAAAAACAACTGATCAAATACCTGCCCGAAGAATGGGTAGCTGTTGCTCATCACTGGCTGATTCTACACGGCCGTTACACCTGCCTGGCACGCACACCGAAATGTATCGAATGCGGACTGACGGAAATTTGTTCGTATTACAATCGAAAAAAGAAATCCGACTCAACCCGCAAGGCCTTGAAAAAGAAATAACTCAAAAGGGGCGTCGAACCATCAGATGAGGGTAGCCATGAGGAGATTGAGATCACGATAAGGCAATTTACAATAATCGGCTACGAACCGATGCGTCACAGCGCCCTTGTACATATAGGCAGCGCGACGCACATGTTTATCCTTCCAAAGCAACGCGTCCATTCCTCCCTCCTCTCCCATACTCACCAATATCGGGGTGAAGATGTTACTCAAAGCCATCGAAGCGGTACGGGAAACGCGGCTGGCGATGTTGGGAACACAATAATGAGAGACCCCGTATTTTTTAAATACAGGATTGGAATGATTGGTAACCTCTGATGTTTCGAAACATCCGCCCTGGTCGATACTCACATCGATAATGACCGAGCCAAAACGCATTTCCGCCACCATTTCTTCAGTGACCACGACCGGCGAACGGCCCTCCTTCGACAGCATGGCTCCAATAGCCACATCGCACGTTTTGAGAGCCTTCAACAAAGCGGCTGGAGTAATAACCGATGTGTACACCCTGCTGCTCAGGTTTCGCTGCAAACGACGCAACTTATAAATGGAGGTATCGAATACTTTCACATTGGCTCCGAGGCCCATCGCAGCGCGTGCGGCATACTCACCAACCGTACCTGCACCGATGATCACGACCTCAGTGGGCGGAATGCCCGGAACACCTCCTAAAAGCTCCCCTTTGCCGCCGGAGGTGTTGCTTAACAACTCCGATGCGATCAGGATCACCGTACTTCCGACGATTTCGCTCATCGCCTGGATGACAGGATACACGGATGTCTCATCTTCGAGGTACTCGTAAGCCAAAGCGGTCATTTTCTTCCCGCTCACCTGCTTGATGAATCCCTCCTGTTGCATGCCCACCTGCAAAATCGAAAACAAGGATTGTTTTTCCTTGAAATAGGATAGCTCCTCCATGGAGGGAGGAGCGACTTTCATTACGATATCGGCCTTATACACCTCCTCGGTGGAGTAAGCGATTTGAGCACCGGCTTCGCTATAATCGGAATCGGTGAAATTCGCGCCTTTTCCCGCACCTGTCTCGACCAAAATGCGATGACCCTGATTCACCAGTACTGCAACAGCTTCCGGAACAAGCGGGATCCGATTCTCTTGAAAGGAAGTTTCGCGGGGAATACCGATGAAGAGTTCCTTCTTCAGTCGCCCTGTCTCGAGCTTGCTTTCCTGAGGCATCAGCACCCCTTCCCGGGCAAGAGCTGATGACATGCCTGAGATTCCCTTAGGTTTGTTCATAGCGTATCGTCCTTATACCGTCACTGGATTCAATAAACACGTCTGCCTTTTCGGGCATGGGCAATCCCTCCACCTGTTCCGGCCACTCAATGAAACAAAAGTAGCCTGAATACAAATACTGTTCGTATCCGAGATCGTAAGCCTCCTCGATCCGTCTGAGCCTGTAAAAATCAAAATGATAAACCGGATCTCCTGAGGCATCGCGGTATTCATTTACAATTGAAAATGTGGGACTCTGCACGGGAACGGCCACTCCTATTCGTTTGCACATCTCCTTCACCAGCGTGGTCTTGCCCGAGCCCAAATCTCCGTGAAGACAAATCACTTTGACCGACTGGCACTCTGCTAGTAACTCCCGGGCAACTGTATCCATACCCGCGATGTCTTTGACCGTCCAAACCTTCTCCATCATTTGCTTTGGAGCGTGATTACGGGAATGATCATCTCCTCCGGCGATATACCTCCGTGCTGGAAGGTATCGCGGTAGAAATTTGCGTAATAGTTGTAATTGTTGGGATAGGCGAAGAATTTATCGCCCTTGATGAACACGTAAGAGGTACTCACATTGGCTCTGGGCAGGGAGGCCAGTTCGGGTTGACGGATTTCAAGCACATCCTTTTTTTCATAATTGAGGTTCCTGCCGTGCTTGTAACGCAGATTCGTATTGGTATTCCGGTCGCCGACGATTTTGGAGGGTTCCTTTACTCTGATGGTGCCGTGGTCGGTGGTGATGATCACCTTGGCAGGCCGCTCCGCAATGCGGCGAAGGGCTTCGAGCAATGGAGAATGCTCGAACCAACTACGCGTTATGGATCGGTAAGCCTTCTCGTCCTCCGCAAGCTCCTTGATCACCTGCATGTCTGTACGAGCATGTGAAAGCATATCGACAAAATTGTAAACTATCACATTGAACTTGTTGCCGAACAGGTTGGGCACATGGTCTACCAAGGTTTTTCCGGCATCGAGATTGGTCACCTTGGTATAGGACGATTTGTAATTCTTTCTCAACCGTTGAAGCTGTTCCTGCAAGAAAAAGTCCTCGTAATTGTTCTTCCCCTCCTCCTCGTCGTCTCCCACCCACTTATCGGGAAAACGCTTTTGAATTTCAGAAGGCATCATGCCGGCAAAAATGGCATTACGGGCGTACTGTGTAGCGGTTGGAAGAATACTGCAATACACATCTTCCTCCACCACGCGAAACAATTCCTGCAGCACCGGCTGAATCACCTTCCATTGGTCGTAACGAAGGTTGTCGATCAAAATGAAAAAAACAGGATCGGCGGATCCATCTGCCAGGGGAAAAGCCTTTTTGCGCATCAAGGAGGGCGAAAGT
>JAULUX010000080.1:0-10236 GCA_032111385.1 Bacteroidia bacterium | reverse complement strand
GCGAAAGTAGTGGAGCTTTTTCCGGCTCTTTCAGCCAATTCAGGTAATTGTTCTCTACAAATTTGCTGAAGAGGTGATTGGCCTCGGACTTCTGACTGGTCAGAATATCGTACATCCCCGAGTCGATGGACTTCTCCAACTCAAGCTCCCAATAGACCAGCTTTTTATAAACTTCAACCCATTCGGACCAACTTAGCCGGTCACTGAGCGTCATCCCGATATTCCGGAAATCCTGCTGGTATCCCTGACTGGCCTTTTCACTGACCAATCGCTTTTCTTCGAGGTTTTTTTTGAGTGACAAGAGGATCTGATTCGGATTCACCGGCTTGATCAGGTAATCGGCGATTTTACCTCCGATGGCCTCTTCCATGATGGCTTCCTCCTCGCTTTTTGTAATCATCACCACGGGCACATTGTTCCTGACATTCTTGATTCGCACCAGGGTTTCAAGACCGTTCAACCCAGGCATGTTTTCATCAAGAAAAACAATATCGAATTCCTGATTCGACACCAGGTCGACCGCATCCCTACCATTGTTTGTGGTTACGACCTCGTAGCCCTTGCCTTCGAGAAACAGGATATGGGGTTTGAGCAAATCGATTTCATCATCCGCCCAGAGAATTCTGACTTTTTCCATATGTAATTGAGACTTTTGAAACGAGTGGTCACAAGATGTCGATACTGAATAATTCCGCTCGACAAAAGTAGCCATAGGGATGTTAACGCTTGAAAGTTGATTTTATTACCACAATAGCCGCGAATAGCAGACTAAACAAACGGCAGACCATGGCGCAATACCCTATCTTCGTGACTAGAGAATGACTTTACAGAACAAAAAGAAAATCATCAACGATCCGGTTTATGGATTCATCACGATTCCAGACCCGTTGTTATTCGACCTGATTGAACATCCCTGGTTCCAGCGACTGCGTCGCATCCGGCAACTGGGTTTGGGTCACATGGTTTACCCCGGGGCGCTGCACACCCGATTTCACCATGCGCTCGGTGCCATGCATCTCACCATGCAAGCTGTCGAAACCTTGCGATCAAAGGGACAGGAAATCAGTGACGAGGAGGCCCGTGCAGTTGAAATCGCCATCCTTTTACATGATATCGGCCACAGTCCCTTTTCCCATGCTTTAGAAAACAGTCTGGTCACGGGTATCAGCCACGAAGCGGTGTCACTGCTGATGATGGAAAAGCTCAATGGCTTATTCAATGGAAAGCTCGAAACAGCCATTCGGATCTTCCGAGGGGAGTACCCTAAGCGATTTCTGCACCAGTTGATATCAAGCCAGCTGGATATGGACAGGCTGGATTACCTCAACAGGGACAGTTTTTACACCGGAGTGCTCGAAGGCAAAATCGGCGCCCAACGTATCATTAAAATGCTGGATGTGCACGACGGGCGCCTGGTGGTTGAGGAAAAAGGGGTCTACTCCATCGAAAAGTTCATCGTAGCCAGAAGACTCATGTACTGGCAGGTCTATCTTCACAAAACCGTACTCGCCGCCGAGCAGCTTCTGGTAAACATTCTACGCCGAGCCAGGGAGTTGACCTTAAGCGGAGTACAGCTTTTCGCCAGTCCTGCATTTGGCTTTTTCCTGTCAAACACCTGCACAGAGGAAGACATGCGCCTAAATCCTGACTTGCTGGAGCGCTATGCAGAATTGGACGATTACGATGTATTCGGTGCCATTAAAGTTTGGTGCCATCATCCCGACATTGTTCTCAGTACACTTTGCAAAGGGATGGTTAACAGGCGATTGTACAAAATTAAACTGCAAAAGGACCCCTTTACACAAGCCGATCTAACTCCTTTAACAGCGAAAGCCGCAAACGATTTCGGAGTCACCCCTGAGGAAAGTCGATACTTTGCCTTTTGCGGCTCAATAAGTAATAGCGCTTACGATCCGGCCGGCGAACCCATCCGCATCCTGTTCCGAGACGGAAGTTCCATTGAGTTGACCTCTGCAAGCGACCAGATGGAAGTCGCTGTGCTCTCCTCTCCCATCCAAAAGCACTTCTTGTGCAGTCTGCCGGAATTCACAATCGCTACCTGATATCCGGAGACCTCACCCGGGACCATCGCCCTTTCATAATTGCTAAATTTGCGCTCTGACATGGAATTTACAGCCCGCCAAATCGCCGACCTGCTTCAGGGACGGGTAGAAGGTGATCCGGAAATCCGGGTCTCTGCTTTGTCGAAAATCGAGGAAGGCAGACCCGGCACCTTGACTTTTCTCGCCAACCCGCTCTACACCCCGCATATTTACACGACTGCGGCCTCCATTGTCATCACAGGAGAAGATTTCCGTTTCGAACAACCGGTGGCTGCTACCCTGATCCGGGTTTCGGATGCCTACCAGAGTTTCGCCAAACTTCTTGAGATCTACAATACCATCCGCAGAAACAAGTCCGGTATCGAACCAAACTCCTTCATCGATACCAGTGCTCAGGTCGGTGAAGATTGTTACATCGGCGCTTTCGCCTATATCGGAAAAGACGCCCGCATCGGCAACCGTGTCAAAGTCTATCCAGGTTGCTATGTCGGTGATAACGTTTCAATCGGTGACGACTGCACGCTGTTTCCGGGAGTCAAAATCTATTCAGATTGTATTCTCGGGAAAGATGTTCATGTTCATGCAGGTGTCGTGATCGGTTCCGACGGTTTTGGATTCCAGCCCAACGACGGCAGTTACAAAAAAGTAGCCCAGATCGGAAATGTGATCATCGAGGACCATGTCGAAATCGGGGCCAATTGCAGCATCGACAGAGCCACCCTTGGCAGTACGATCATCCGCAAGGGCGTCAAGCTGGACAACCTCATCCAGGTAGCACACAATGTGGAGATCGGTGAAAACACCGTGATTGCAGCGCAGACCGGTATAGCCGGATCCGCCAAGATCGGTAGCAATTGCATGATTGGAGGACAGGTCGGGATTGTCGGACACATCCACATCGCCGATGGCACCAAGATCGCGGCGCAATCCGGAATCGGAAGCAGCATCACCCAAAGCGGCGAGATACTGCAGGGTTCCCCTGCATTCGGAATCGGCGATTACAAAAGAAGCTACGTTCATTTCCGTAAGCTCCCGGAGCTGGAGCAACAGGTCAGGGAATTGCGCAAAACACTCAGCGACCTGCTTTCCCGCAACAATTGACACCATTCCATGTCCCAAAAGCAAAAAACCATTCAACATCCGGTAACGGTTAGCGGAGTAGGCCTGCATACCGGAGTTCCTGCGAGCCTGACATTCAAGCCTGCGCCGGAAAACCACTGGTACAAATTCCAAAGAACCGATTTGGAGGGGTCGCCCGTTATCGATGTTGATGCTTTCAACGTGGTTGATACCTCCCGGGGAACCACCTTACAGCAAAACGGAGCCAGAATAAGCACAACAGAACATGCACTTGCCGCCTTGGTCGGTTTGGAAATCGACAATGTGCTGATAGAAGTGGATGGTCCCGAAGTGCCGATCATGGACGGCAGCTCCTCACCTTTCATCCAGGCTTTGCGCTCAGCCGGAATAGTCGAGCAGGAAGCCGAACGTGAGGTGTATGTGCTTGAAGAGGTACTTAGCTATGAAGAACCGGAACGAAACGTGGAGATGCTGGCCGTACCAAGTCCCGATTACCGTATCACCGTCATGGTGGACTACAATAGTCCTGTGCTCGGCACCCAACACGCGCAGCTTCATAAGATCAGTGAATTCGACCAAGAGTTTGCACCCTGCCGCACCTTCTGCTTTCTTCACGAACTCGAGATGTTGGTGAAGCACAACCTGGTCAAAGGTGGAGACCTCAACAATGCGATTGTCGTCGTTGACCGGGAAGTCAGCCAGGACAAACTGGATGAACTGGCCATGCTCTTCAACAAGCCGAGTGTACAGGTGAAAGAGAAGGGCATCCTCAACAATGTCCAGTTGCATTTCCAAAACGAGCCTGCCCGGCACAAATTGCTGGACATCATCGGCGATTTCGCATTGATCGGAATGCCTGTTCAAGGCCATATCCTGGCCGCCCGGCCAGGTCACGCAGCCAATGTAGCATTCGCCAAAAAAATAAAAGAGGTCATCAAGCGCGATCGTCACAAGAAGCCCAAATACGACCTACAAGCGGAACCGGTTTGCGACATCGTCAAAATCGAATCGATGCTACCTCACCGCTTCCCCTTTTTGCTGGTGGATAAAATCATCGAGTTGACTTCCGAACGAGTGGTCGGTGTCAAGAACGTCACCATGAACGAGTGGTTCTTTCAGGGACACTTCCCGAACAACCCCGTCATGCCGGGTGTATTGTTGATTGAAGCGATGGCTCAAACAGGCGGCATATTGGTCCTGAGCACCGTGCCTGATCCGGAAAACTACTGGACCTACTTCATGAAGATCAGCGAGGCCAGGTTCAAGCAGAAGGTGAGTCCCGGAGACACTGTTGTTTTCGACCTGAAACTGGTGAGTCCTATCCGCAGAGGCATCTGCCACATGCGAGGAGAGGCGATAGTCGGAGACAAGGTTGTGATGGAATCCGAGATGATGGCCCAAATTGTTAAAAAGAGCTGATGGAAACCCCCTTCGTATATATCGACCCCAGGGCCAGGATCTGCAACAATGTCCGCATCGATCCGTTCACATGCATCCATGGCGATGTTGAAATCGGAGACAACACCTGGATCGGATCCAACGTAACCATTTTCGACGGGGCCCGCATCGGACAGAACTGCAAGATCTTCCCGGGTGCGGTCATATCAGCGATTCCACAAGACCTCAAGTTCAAGGGAGAGCAGACCACCACCATCATCGGCGACAATACCAGCATCAGAGAGTGTGTCACCATCAACCGTGGAACTTCGGCAGCCGGAAGAACGGAAATCGGCAAGCATTGCCTTTTAATGGCTTATGTACATGTCGCCCACGATTGTATCATCGGCAACCATGTCATCCTGGCCAACTCGGTCAACCTGGCCGGGCATGTGACCATCCAGGACTGGGCGATTCTTGAAGGCTATGTAGGCGTTTCCCAATTCATGCACATCGGTGCTCATGCGTTCATCGGAGGACAAACCGGCATTCGAAAAAACGTACCACCATTCGTGAAGGCTGCCCGTGAACCACTCAGTTACATCGGGATCAATTCAGTAGGTTTATCCAGACGCGGATTCACACCTGAAACGGTTCAGGAAATCCAAGACATCTACCGTATCGTTTTCCAAAGAGGATTGAACCTTGCATCTGCACTCGAGGAGATTGAATCGCGCTTCCAGCCCTCAGGACACCGAGACTCGATCGTCTCTTTCATCAAGGGCTCCGAGAAAGGAATCATCCGCGGCCCTCATCAAAGCTCAGCCATCAAATCCGAGTAACCATTGTCACGTCTTCATCTCCGTTCCGCCGGAAAACGCCATGGGCGCCAATGGATTTTCAGAGGATTGGATTGGGAAGTATCTGAAGGAGATAAGGTGGCCGTCTGTGGACACAACGGTGCGGGCAAATCAACCTTCCTGCTATGCATATCAGGATACCAATCCGTAAATGAAGGCGAAATCATTCAGTCCCAGGGAGGACGACAACTTGAAAAAAACGACTGGCATAGTCATCTCTCCCTAGCTGCACCGTACTTGGATCTTCCGGAGGAATACACACTGGATGAGCTGATCCACTTCGTACACAATTTCAAACCTTTCGGCCCAGGATTTTCACTTGACAAAATCCCTCAGCAACTGGCGCTCGAGCAATTCCGCAACAAACCACTCAAGCATTTTTCTTCCGGGATGAAGCAACGGGTCAAACTCGGTTGTGCAATTCTTAGCGACGCAAAGCTATTGCTCCTGGACGAGCCGCTTTCGAATCTCGATAGCGCAGGTGTGGAATGGTATAAGGATATGATCAACAGTCATACTGCAGACAAGACAGTGATTGTCTGCTCCAACCATTACCAGGAAGAGATCGCCTTTTGCAACAAACGATTCGACTTGAAATCAAGCTAGTTCCTTGCTTGTAAGATTCCCGGGCATTTCGGATACTTTTCGAAAGGATATGCGTGCATATTGCCAGCAGATACTTAAAAGAAAATCAAGATGTCTGTCAAAAACCTGCTCTTCGTAATGGAAGGTCTTTTCGTGCTCTTCCTCCTCCTCAGCATGCTACTCATGTTCTGAGGAAATTCAAAGACAGTAGTTGTCAAAGAGATTTGCGATCACTCACATCGTTGAGGAACACATTGAACTCATTGCGCAAATCGTGAAACAACTGCTCAAACTGTTCCAGTTTGTCACGCTGGACACGATGCACTTTACGAATTCCATCTTTCGGCTCCGCCTCGTGACCGGAATTCATGGACTGGATGAGTGATTCGTGCCGGCTGAAGTCGGTTCGAATCTGATCCAACCGACTTTCCTTGTCCCGAAAAAGGGTCTGAAAATGATTCAGCCTTGGTTGTACCTCCCTGGCTTTTCCAGAAGCGGCCAACCGATCGAGATGGTTGTTGAAATGAGACAATTCATCTTTGTAAAAGCGGAGCCGGCCTTGCCATTGCTCATGCTCCATTTTCATTTCGGACAGTTGATGTTTCGTATGCATGACCACGAACGGTTGAACAGACTATTAAAACCGATCAACATCACATTTCCAACACGAGTCCGAGACTAACGCATCAATTCCCTTCAACCGCACCGACACCGCCCGAACCTCCCTCAAATGTAATCGGAAAAACCAGAATTCAAATAAAAACGGAACTGATTTTTATCCATATCAGTTTGCTAATCTGAAAAACCAGCGATACTCCGCCACACCTGACCGCCCAAAAGGTAGCTTTCCTGGAAAGTTCTTACAACGCAAACCTGCCGGATCAGCCGGCAACTCCCCAAGTGCACATGCGCTTTACCCCCTTAAAAATCCGGCAGGAAACCCGTTAATTCTTACACATGAATGGTTAGGACGAATTCAAGGCATTTCAAGGCATAGACTGGGGTAAATTGCATACACGAACAACACAGTACACTTTCATGAAAACACAACGCACACTTCTTATTGCTTCACTTTTATTGACCGGCTTGATGAGCCTGTCTTCCATTGAAACGGCATCGGCACAAGTTCAGGCCGGTAAAAAATACCGTGTCATCGCCTACAAGTCGGGGCAACCCCACATCACCAGCGTTTCGAACGAAGTGATCATCGTGCCCGCCATGAGCATATATGTCCCCAACACCTTTACCCCGAACGGAGACGGACTCAACGACACCTTCGGAGTTGCAGGAGAAGCCATCGAAGAATTCCGCATGCAGGTATTCAATCGATGGGGGCAATTGGTTTTCGAATCAAAGAACGCTATGGACCGTTGGGACGGCACCTATATGGGCGAACCTGTTCCGATGGGCACCTACGTTTATAAGGTCACAGCCTCCACTGCCAAAGGTGGCCGGCAATTGAAAGAAGGCCAGGTGAACGTCATTCTCTAAATTCAAGCGAAGGACACATCAGGGATAAAGGAGGTACTTCTCCCGGATTTTTGAAAATGCAGACAAACCGGTTTTCCAGGAAGCACGAATCTCCGATTCGGACATCCCTGACTCGATCTGCTTCCTCAACTGGTCGGTTCCGGCGAGTTTTTCAAAAAACGCATTGAAGAAACGATCCTCTTTCGGATAATTCCGCCAGGCATCGACAAGCCATTCCAGGTGCAGTCTGTCCGGTGGGTTTTGGTCGACCCATTTCCGTAAATCGCGCCCATTACAAACCTGCCCTTCATAGAGGGGCGTCTTTGCTTTACCGGGAATGCTCCTGGGGATGAACTCAAAATCACCCTTATTGTAACCTGGAAAGCCATAAACCTGAAAAGGGAAATCTGTACCCCGACCAAGGCTCACGTTTGTCCCCTCAAAAAAACAAAGTGAGGGATAGAGCATAATGGACCGCATGTCGGGCAAGTTGGGCGATGGTGGTACAGGTATGATGTATGGAACTCCCCGTTTCCATCCTGTTATCTGAATTACGGTCAAATCACATTGAAGACTATCCTCCAGCCATCGCTCCCCGTTCAGCATTTGCGCATATTCACCTACCGTCAGTCCATGCACCACAGGGATCTTCTGCATGCCTACGAACGAGCGGTGCCTCTCTTCAAGTACAGGCCCATCGATGTAATGACCATGAGGATTTGGGCGATCCAATACGATCACCGGGATTGATCTACGGGCACATGCCTCCATCACATATTGAAGCGTGCTGATATAGGTGTAAAAACGCACTCCGACATCCTGCAGGTCAAAAACCACCCTGTCGGTACTGTCCAGGTCGGTACCCACTGGCTTTTTATGATCTCCGTACAAGGAAATCACTTTGACTCCCGTTCGGACGTCCCGTCCATCCTTCACCTTCTCCCCCGCTTCTGCCTCTCCCCTGAAACCGTGTTCAGGAGCAAAAACAGAAACTACATACACCCCCGATGCAATCAAGGTATCTACCAGATGCGTGTGGCCACAAGTCGAACCCGGATTAGCCACGACAGCAACCCGCTCCCCCTTCATCATCGGCAGGTACGACGTAGTTTGCATCGCCCCCACTCTGACCTCTTGTGCAAACAGGCTGGAAGGTATCCATACCCCACTTAAAAAAAGCACCAGCAGGTGGATAACAACGAGGATTCGGATTTCTTTTCTCATGGGGTGATTTCGAAGCAATAAAAGTAAATGGAAAGCACTTCACCGTTATTTTTACGCGGTCATGAATTCAACATCCGGTCGATCTATTGTGCGATTGTATGCCTGGAGGCTTCTCCGGGGAGATTCTTCAGGCAATCAAACTTTGAAACCGGTGGTACGCATCGCTACGACCGGTATCGTACTCGGCGTGGCAGCCATGCTTTTATCAACCATGGTAGTCACCGGTTTTCGGGATGAGATCACATCAAAAGTCACCGGCTTTGTCGCCAACTACCGGATTTCAAGTCTTACGAATTCCGACTCTTTCGAAGAGCAACCGATCACCATTTCACGCGAAAAACTGGACGAGATCCGTTCTACACCCGGCATCAGGCACGTGCAGGAGTTCTCCCACAAAGCCGCTTTGCTCAAAGCAGGTGATGACATCAACGGAATAGTCATGAAGGGGTACAACCGAGACCATGACAAATCCTTTTTCAAATCCAGGTTGAAGTCCGGTCGACTACCGGAATACAGTGACAGCTCCTATTCAAAGGAAGTACTGGTGAGCGAGTACATCGCCAGAAAGATGGACCTTAAAACCGGCGATGAGTTCCTGGTCTTTTTCATTCAGAACGACCGCAAAGTGCGCAAAGTGAAAGTCTGCGGTATTTACAATTCAGGACTTGGAGAGGAATTCGATCAACTCTATGTGTTCTGCGACATCGGACTTATCCGCAGAATCAACGGTTGGGAGGACACGCAATGCGGAGGATTCGAGATCTACACTGACCTGGACGACGACAAGGAAGCGCTTTATGGCCGTCTTTACGAAACAATAGGAATGGACCTCGACTTAAAGAGCAGCAGGGACCTTCATCCCCAGATGTTCCAATGGCTGGAACTGCAAAACATCAACGTGGTCGTCATCATCGGTTTGATTTCGCTGGTTGCGGGAATCACACTTTTGGCCTTGTTACTGATACTGGTGATGGAGCACACCCGGAGTATCGGTGTATTGAAGACTATCGGAGCGCGCGATAACACTATTGGATCCGTATTCGCTACCGTGGGTTTTTTCATCCTCTTGAGAGGGATTTTAATCGGCAACCTGATCGCGTTAATGATTGCCGGAATCCAACACCAAACCGGATTGATCCCTCTGGACGAAGAGTCGTACTACCTGTCACAGGTTCCCATCCAGTTCAGCTGGGTATCCTGGGCCTTGACGAATTGCGTGGTATTGCTCATCGGACTTCTTTTGATGAAGACCTCCACGCGCATCATCGCTTCCATCCGCCCTGTCCGGGTATTGCGTTTCGATTAGCAATTCCTAAAAATCTCAGTCCGGCCAGTTGAACGACAGGATCTGCTTCAAATCCGGCGATAAACTGAGTGCAACCGGACAAGTTTCTGCGGCCTTTTCCAGGATTTTCCGGGCATGTTCATCAAACGGGCCACCCTCCATTTTAAATGTAATTTGAACTTCAGCCACCTTTCTGGGAGACGAGGCCATAACCTTGATGATGTCCATCCGGGTACCCCGGATATCCCAACCGTGATTCCGCGCTGATATCCCCATTATGGTCAACATACAG
>JAULUX010000079.1:0-11115 GCA_032111385.1 Bacteroidia bacterium | reverse complement strand
TATTCGTCAGGCCTTGTGATGATTCAGTGCTATTTCCAGATGATCGCAGATCGCTGATGCGATCTCTGCCTTTCCATCGACTTCCCTGGTGTTGTCTCTTGTGACAATCCAGGCCCGTTGCTGAAGTCCCTGGGTTTCTTCGCCACGATTGGCGATGACCACAGGGTAAAGGTCAAGGCGGTCACGGGCGATTTTCAGCAATTGCTCGACGGTGACCTGTTCCTGGTACTTGAAACTGACGATGTACAGGTCGGGTCGTTTATTCCGGGCGAGTTCGATGATCTTCTCGGTAGGTACCAGATCGATCGAAAGGCCGGATTGGCCGCTGGGTATCTTGCCTTCGGTGCGTTTTGCGGGCTGATAGTCGGCTACCCCTGCCGAGAAGATGCCCGCTTCCACTCCCTCGTCCATGGCTTCTATCACCAGGCGTTTGTAGTCGTCATATGTCGAGGCGATCCTCAACGGGATCCACCGCTTGGGTTTCCAGGCTCCATCTCCAAGGATGAATACCGGGTCGGCGCCACGCAACAACAACTCCTCGGCAATCTCGGCACCAAGCCTCCCTCTGAACCTATTCAGTATTCTTCTCACACCGTCGATAGGTACCGGTGTTGGTCCTCCTGTGACAAGGATCTTACGGCCTTTCAGAGGAGACACTGACAAGGCTCTGCAAACAGCTGCAACGATAAGTCCTTCATCGGGAAGGTTGTGTTTTCCGTAATCATCACGTGGCTTGATGAACTGTACACCAAGTTCCATCAAAGTCCGCACATTTCGGATAAGAATATCGTTATGCATTGTTCCGTGCATGGCCGGTGCAATCAGGATCTGTGTTTTTCCCTGCTGAAGTCGGCCCAGCGCGGACGCGAGGGCAGAGGGAATCAGTGAGTCGGCGATTCCTTGTGCGAATTTCCCGATGGTGTTGTAGGTGGCGGGAGCGATGAGGTAGGCATCAAAAGGTTCAGCGTCAGAAAGGTGCTCGGCACGCCAGGTCAACTGCGTGACAAGCGAGTTGCAGGTGGACCATTCAAGTGCTTCGCGTCCGACGTAGTGAAGGGACTCTTCGCTGCAGAAAGCGATCACTTCAGCTCCTCTGCGGCGCAGGGCTCTGGCCAGGATGGGCGCTTTCATGGCGGCGATACCACCCGTAACCATCAGCGCAATACGTTTGCCTTTCAGGTGGTCAGACTCGTGAGGGACATCGTGGTCGCCCATCGGGGCGGAAAGGGGAGGGGACAAGTCCCAGTCAAATGGGTTCATGGCTTGACGTGATTCGTTGGTGCAATTCGGAGGCGAGGATGGCCGCGGCCCCAAGTGCGGTATGTAGTGCCAGTTCCGGATTTTCGGGTAGTAAACGCCAGGCCCTGATCAGGGTAGCGGGTTCGTCATGTACTGTTCCTTGCAACCGGTCATTAACGATGTTAAGCAATTCGAATTGGTCGAGGTCGAAACTACTTCTTCTGGCCATAGCCTGGTTGAGTTCCATCAGCACTTCACCCGGCGCAGGGTCCTGGCCGGAAACCAATGCTGCGGGGTTGAATGGGTTGCCGGGGCCGAAACTGCAGGGAAACAGGCTGTTCACGACTGGAAATTGTTGGGCGAAGGTACGAAGTACAGCATCGGTGAACGATGAATCGGCCACGCACCACTCATTCTCAATTCGAACTGCAGCCATGTAATGCCTGATCTTATAGCCAACCCTGTGTTTCCATTTTTCCGGCATGACCGGCAAGATCAATTTCGAGCTGCCTGTCAATTCCACAAACCCCGCCTCTAAATTGGCTGCCCGCATCAATGCGACTTGAAGGTTCGATTTCGTGGTACACATTCCCTGGCCTGCCTTCAAGGTATCAGAAGCCTTCTCCCACCAGGGGCCGAACCGGTAGGGCATTGCCCGGACAAAATCCCAGATATTGCGGGCGCTCACGGCATCGTCTCCGCTACGCAAGGCTCGGGCGACAGAAACGATAGCCGGATGATCAGCGTCACACGGTTGCTCACCGGGATCCGGGGCGATTTTGAACTTTTGCAACCTGCGGGGCAGTTCGCGTACCAACGCTGCTACAAGATGGAACGAGGCTTCAGGATCATTCTTTAATTGATATGATTCCATTTTCCAGCATACCACATCTCCTTTGGCGCGTACTGTAGCGGTACGAGGTTGGTCAAGCAGAAACCCCAATTCTCCGAGGTGAGCACCCGCCGCAAGCCACCCGCCACCATAGTCTACCTCTCCCTCCTCAATCACGTAAAGAACCCGCTCATTGGCCCCTGAACAGCAAAGAAGTTCGCCATCCGAAAATCGCACGGTCTCGCCCAATTTTTCCACCCGCTGACGCATCTGATAAAGATGGAGTCCAAGTCTGGAGTAAAGGAGCGGACCATCCGGTTCACTGAAGTCCATTGGCCCGAACCTTCCATTTCCTTCAACCATGGCGTCTTCAAAGATCAGCTGGGATTCCCCGGGTTGTTTGGCGGGGTTTTGTATCATCTGTTAAAGTTAATGAACAGGATTTTTCAATCAAAATCCTGTCCCGGGGAAATCGGTTTTCCGTATTATCGTGGTTAAAATAGTACGCCATGAGAATACCAATGTTCTTTTGCCTGCTTCTTTTTCACGGAGCCGTATGTGCACAAGCCGGACAGCCTGAAAAGCAACTTCAGGCCGGTGACAACCTGATTGTTGACGGACTTGATCCCATTCCTTTGTCGCTTGTAGAGGAAGTGAATCGTTATACCCAGGTGCGCTCCGCCTCTTTCGTGGATTGGCATCCGGGCCGTCGGGAGATGTTGATCAGCACTCGCTTTGGAAATACGAGTCAATTGCATGCAGTGCGAAGTCCGATGGGTGCCCGAACGCAGTTGACTTTTTTCGAGGAGCCGGTTGGAGGTGCAACCTACGAGCCGATCAAGGGCGACTATTTCGTTTTTTCGCGTGATGCGGGAGGTAATGAATTCGCACAACTTTACCGATATGACCTCAATGACGGCGGGGTGACCATGCTCACTGATGGCGGTCGCTCTCAGAATGGCGGGATGCGCTGGAGTAAAAAAGGAGGGAAGATGCTCTATGCTTCCACCAGGCGAAACGGTTCCGACCGCGATATCTGGTTGATGGATCCTATGAAACCGAGTGAACAAAAATTAGTGATGGAGTTGAAAGGCGGTGGCTGGGGGGTCAGTGATTGGTCTCCCGACGAGAAAACCTTCATCCTAGGCGAGAGTGTTTCCGTCAATGAAAGCCGGTTGTGGCTGGTCGATATGGCGACCGGAGAACGTAAACGTCTTTCGCCTGAAGTAAAAGAACAGGCGGTTTTCGGGGGTGGACTTTTCTCCAACGACGGAAAAACGATTTTCATTACTACCGATTTGAATCATGAATTCCGGTACCTCGCCTCCATGGATCTGGCCAGCGGTGTCATCAAGTCCATTACCAAGGACATTCCCTGGGATGTCAGTGATTACGATCTTTCCCCCGATGGGCGCAATATGCTTTTTTCAACCAACGAAGCCGGTATAAGCAAGGTGTATTTATTGGATGTTGTTAAAAACACCTACCGACGAATACAGGAGATTCCCGATGGAATCGTCGGAGGATTGGATTGGCATGCCAATGGTGCGGAGTTTTCCCTGTCCTGGTCGAGCGCAACCGCATCGTCAGATGTGTACTCTTTTCAGCTGAAAACCGGTAAGCTGGAGCGGTGGACGGAAAGTGAATTGGGCGGATTGCAGCCTTCCCAATTCAACGAAGCCCGCCTGGTTCAATGGAAGAGTTTCGACAACACGATCATCAGCGGTTTCTACTATAAGCCGCCGGCGAAGTTCACCGGTAAGCGTCCGGTGATGATCGTCATTCATGGTGGGCCGGAAGGGCAGAGCAGGCCAACTTTCCAGGGGCGCAATAATTACTTTTTGAACGAGCTGGGAGTCGCTCTGATCTATCCCAATGTAAAAGACAGCACAGGGTATGGAAAAGGGTTTGTGAAGATGGATAACGGTTACCTGCGGGAGAACTCTGTCAGGGATATCGGTGCGCTTCTGGATTGGATCGCTCAGCAGCCCGACCTTGATGCCTCAAGGGTGATGACTATGGGTGGAAGTTATGGCGGGTACATGGCTCTGGCCTGTGCAGTGCATTACAGCGATCGCTTGCGCTGTTCGAACGACATCGTCGGCATTTCCAACTTCAATACTTTTCTGAAAAACACGGAAAGCTATCGTCGTGATTTGCGCCGTGTGGAGTACGGTGATGAGCGGGATACGGCCATGTACGCTTTCCTCGATAGCATCTCCCCTTTGAACAACGTCGGGAAGATCAAAATACCGATGTTCATTGTTCAAGGTGGAAACGACCCCCGCGTGCCCCGAACGGAGGCTGCTCAAATGGCTGAGGCGTTGAAGAAAAATACTATTCCTGTCTGGTACCTCGAAGCCAAGGACGAGGGTCACGGGTTCAGAAAAAAGACCAACAGCGATTTCCAGTTTTATTCAACCATTTTGTTTGTGCGTAAATACCTCCTTGGATCGCAATAACACCCCGGCTTCATTTGCTCACTGAGCAGATGAAGATTTGCCTAATGTCAGGTTGAAGCCGGCACGGAGGCTCGCATGTCGTGCATAAGCTGGTGCGGGGATGCCTTCGTATCGATCGTAAAAAAAGACGCCCAGCACATTGTCGCTGCACAAGTACCATTGGAAAACGCCGGGCTGTACTGCCAGGAATATACCGATATTGCCGGCTGTCCGATCAATGTATGACCAGGCGACTGAAGTCTTAAGCCATTCTTTTGGTGCGTAGGAGTAGGAAATTGAAATGTCCGGATGAATCCTTCGGTCGTAGTGGGTGTTGTTGATGATAAGGCAGGCCGATTGTTTTTCGTTGATCGAGTAAGCAAGCGAAAAGGTGGATTTGACATTTAGCATGGAGATGTAGGCCTTGTTGTCTTCCGAAAGTTCAAATCTGGCAAGCAGTGAGTCGGTCAGCTGGTCGAACACCTCTTCCACTGTAATGGGCTCGTCGCTGTAATCAATAAGGTCGATTCCCTGGAATTCAACAGAAGCCCCGGGTTCCTTGCTGGAATAAGTGCGTACATCGTTTTTCCATCGGATGAACCCCAGGTCACGTACCGCTGCAGCCAATTCCAGTTTGTCGTTGATCCTGTAGGTGACGCCCGCATCGATTCCGCCTCCCCGATTGCCGGTGCCGAACAGATATGCGCTGCTCAACAATTCACGGTCACCCTGTAAGATCCCATTATGCAGTCCCGCTGTTTGGATTCGAATGTCCGCATCGCCTTTTATGGCGAAATCAGCAGCATCAGTGAACAGGTTGAATTCTGATTTTCGGGTTTGAACATGTTCCTGACCGATCAGGTAACGGAGGCGCATACCCGCTTTCAGTCGACCATCATTCAGGGCCGTCGAGTACCCCAGGCCGATATCAGTATAGTGCACGCCCTGAAGGTGGATGTATGGGGAGATCTCTTCTCCTAGAATGCCTTCGGACCCATTTCCCTTGAGTAGCAGTTCGATCATGTCGCCTGAGTAGTCCCAGTTGATCTCTGCTCTGTTGGATATGTTCAGGCTGAAGAAATGCCGATCGTTTAAACGGAAGCCTGCACTCAGTAAGTCAGCTTGGACAGCGGCTGAAAGTGTATTCATGGGCCTTACGTTATCAAGCCATGTTTTCGTGTCGATCAAAGTTTGCCCGTTTGCTCCGGGTTTGATCACATCCGACAATGCGAACGCATTGCTGCTTACACTGAAGCCGAAGCCCGGAGACGGAAAGGGCAGAAGCAAAGGAGGGATGGATAGTGTGAATTGTTCTTGGGGTGTGAAGGCAGGATTGACGTGCAAATGCGACTGAATCAATCCGCGCTGTGGTCCTAGAAGAAGGATGCTTTGCGCATTCGCCGCACAGGAAAGCAGGAGCAACAGAAGGATATGCCCTGCAGTCAAAGGTCGTTTTGTTTCACTCTCTGTTGCAAAATTCATCATGGTTGGACCGGAAAATTGAAATTGCCCTTCATTCCCAGCTTGAAGTCAAGCCGGTAGTGGTCATAGATCTTCACATCGGAAACTCCGTTGTTGGTGGTGCTGCCTTTTGCACGTACAATGATGTGTCGTACGTCTTTCAGCTGAGCGACTTCGTTGCTGTTTATCAGAAATCGCGTATTCCTGACAGTCGGTTGGGTGACATCGCCGTTTGCATTTATCATGGCCGATTCGATGACCCGTTCAAATTCAGTTTCCGGCTTCAGGGTTTGAAGTACCTGGTAATCCGAGTCCGTGAAATCGATGTTCATTTCCACGTCGAACGGGAATCCGTTGGTTGTGGTGCTGCGAAGCTCTGCTGAGGTCAGGTATTCTGTAAAATCACTTCCAAGGTCGAATGGAGTGGTATCGCGGAATGTGAAATTCCACGCGCTACCGTAAAATGGCATGATGATTTCGAATCGGATTCTGACACGGCTTGTGTCCGAGATAAAATTCCTGCTTCCTGGTGGTGGTGGACCGTTGGGATTACTCAAGGCCTCCAGGCCGTAAACCAGGTTCTTCGGTTTGGCACTGATGATCGCATTCAGCTCTATGGCGTTGGGTCCTCCGATGGATGGGGGCGTTGTTACTGTGATTTGTCCGGGCGCTGCTGGTGCTGCAAGGTATAGAGGGGTGTAACCTTGCGGTGTGGGAATGTAAGGGTAAGGAAATGTTTGGCCGCTGCCATACGGTTCAAGCAAGAGGGTGTCGATACGCAACGGAATTCCAAAGCCGTTTTCGATCTTGAGATTGGCGATAGCTTGATTCAATCTGAAATTACCGCTGTCCGGCACAACGTTTTTGAATAGTGAAAGAGCGATGGTATCCCGGTCGTCGATGTTAAAAAGCTTTTGCTGGCCGAAATCCCCTCTGATCAGGGAAAACCGAAGGTCTTGCAGGCGATTGTCCATCGTTATGCGTTGACCTGCCTGAAGGGTAGCCGATGTTTTTGTGATGAGCACAGTATAATTGCAAGTCACTGTGTTGGTGGTTGTACCGCCTTGCGTAAGGTCGATCACGTAGCCGCTCATGTCCATTCGGATCTGTTGTGAAACATTTCCGCCGGTTGCAGCAGGAATGGGAAAGGATTCCTGGAAGACCTGGCCGTTTTTCTGAGCAGCAGGAACTGTAACGGTCAGTAATACATCCTGGTTGATGTTGGAGTTGATGTCAATGATCAGATCGCCGTCGGAGAGCGTCAGCTCGTCAATGATCACGATGTTCGTGTCGGGTTCGAAAGTCAAAGTGGTGGAAGTCCCGGTCAAATAGGTTCCCCCGGTAGGAAGGGTGTTGATATTGTTGGCATCTGATACGGATGCCTCGAATTCTGCCTGGAAATTCTGATCAGGCAGGATGACGAACTGTGCTCCGGAAGGGGAAACGAGTTGCCCCCTGTAAACCAGACTGCAAAGACCGGTGACCGGATCTGTAAGGACCTGTCCGCGTTTGTCGGCTTCCAGAAGTAAGTCTTTGATTGTGAAACTCGAGTTTACAAGTGGAATTGCAAGTTCGGGTTCCCAGGTCGTTTCCCCGATATTATCCAAGTCGATATCTTCCTTCATGCATCCGATGTGCAGAAACGATGAAGTGAAGAATAGGCAGTAAAGAAGGAGTGGGCGGAATTTCAAGATCGTTCAGTTGCCGGTATGGCATTTCTACGGGAAACCAGCCGATCGGGTTCCCTCGAATCGCTTGTTTACAAAGGCTGATGCCTTTATCCCTATAAAGATAGAGAGGTTGGTGTTGGAAAAAGGAATGGTTTTATAGCTTTCGTGCTGCAGCCAGTTCACCAATGAGTTCCGGATGGTCTTCAAAGTGGTTGCCCACCACAACCAGGTCTGCACCGGCGTTAAAAACAGAACATGCTTCAGCGGCTGTGCGGATTCCACCTCCTACGATGAGCGGAATCCGTATTTCACGGCGTATCGCTTTGATCATATCGACCGGAACATGATGCAATGCTCCGGATCCGGCTTCTGCGAATATGGTTTTCAGGCCGAGTTGTTCACCGGCAAGGGCTGTGTAAGCGGCAATCTCAGGTTTGTCAATGGGGATCGGTGTTGTGTCGCTGACGTACTGCACAGTGGTCATTTTTCCACCATCGACCAAAATGTAACCCGTAGGGATGATTTCCAGTTCTGAGGCCTTGAGCCTGGGAGCAGCCTGCACATGCTGCCCAATCAGCATTTCGGGATTCCTCCCGGAAATGAGCGACAAAAGAAGGATGGCATCGGCATGTGGATCGATCTGTTGGTGATTGCCGGGAAAGATGACCACCGGTATCGTACTCTTGTTTTTCAGGGCGCGGATCGTATGACTTATTGAACCCCGGGTGATCAGGCTGCCTCCTACAAAGAAATAATCGACTCCGGCAGATTCGGCGTTCCTGCAAAGAATGTCCAGATGCCTCTCGCTCACTTTGTCAGGATCGACAAGTACGGCCAGCATTTTTCGGCCGGAAGCCGAAGTATCGATCAGTTGCTGATAAATCATCCGTTTACCCCTTCATGCAATAGTATGAACCAAAATCAGATTGTCCAAACGGCTCCAGTGGTAATGGATCCTGACAGGGGGGTCTTGAAGCAAATCCATCGCAATCCCCTGATTCGAGTATTCTCCCTGACTATTCATGAGTCCGACACGCAGATGATCCCGGAATGCCACGCCTTTTCTTCCCAATTGCTTGAACATGCATTCTTTGATACACCAGATGAGCGTAGTGTCCTGCACGATGTCATTGGTTCGGATCTGCTCGTTTTCGACAGGATGGACGAACCGGTTCGCGATTTTCAAAATCCGCTCGGATGGTTGCTCAATATCGATACCGCAGGGCCTTGACGGATGGTAAAGTGCCGCTACGAATTCGGAGTTGTGGGTGATGGAAATGAACCCCGGTTTATTTACCGGCCAGGGACGACCATCAAAGTCTTTACGCACTTCTATCGGGTTCTCCGGGTCAAGTTCATGAAGTAAAGCCCGGGTGCTGAGTTTTTGCCGCAGTCGCAGCGGGTGGCGGTCCCCGGCGTTCGCCAGCCATGAATTTTTGGAGAATTGAAAACCTTTCAATTCCTCGGTTGTTTCATCCATGCGCCACAATACCAGGGTACAGCCTTCCTCCGTCAGCGTCTTTGAGATCAGGGGCATCAGGCGTCGGTTCTTGGGTTGTTTCGCAAAGTCGTAAATCTTAACTTCGCATCAAAATTCAGAAAATAATGAAAACCCAAACAGAACAGTATCTGAAGTACAAAGTGAAAGACATGTCCCTGGCAGAGTGGGGGCGCAAGGAAATACGTCTTGCCGAGGCCGAAATGCCCGGTTTGATGGCCCTTCGCGACGAGTACGGTTCAAAGAAGCCTCTGAAAGGTGCCCGTATCGCAGGTTGTCTTCACATGACTATTCAGACTGCAGTCCTGATCGAAACACTTGTAGAGTTGGGTGCTGAAGTGACCTGGTCCTCCTGCAATATCTTTTCGACCCAGGACCATGCTGCCGCTGCCATTGCGGCCGCAGGTATCTCGGTTTATGCCTGGAAAGGGATGGACAACGAGGAGTTCGACTGGTGTATCGAGCAGACGCTTTTCTTCGGTGAAGACCGCAAACCCCTGAACATGATACTCGACGATGGTGGTGACCTGACCAACATGGTTTTGGATAAATATCCCGAGCTGATTTCCGGTATCAAGGGTATTTCAGAGGAAACAACCACCGGTGTTCTTCGTCTTTATGAAAGGGTTAAAAACGGAACCCTTCCGATGCCTGCCATCAATATCAATGACTCGGTCACCAAGTCCAAATTCGACAATAAATACGGTTGCCGCGAGTCACTGGTCGATGCCCTGCGCCGCGCCACTGACCTGATGTTGGCCGGAAAAGTGGCAGTAGTTGCTGGTTTCGGTGATGTGGGCAAAGGTTCGGCGGAATCGCTGAAAGACGCCAAGGTTCGTACAATGGTGACCGAAATCGATCCCATCTGCGCGCTGCAGGCGGCCATGGAAGGATATGAAGTGAAAAAGATGGCCAATGCCGTGAAAGAGGCGGACATCATTGTCACTGCCACGGGCAACTACAACATCATTACCGAAGAGCATTTCCGGGCCATGAAGCACAATGCAGTGGTCTGCAACATCGGTCACTTCGATAACGAGATCGACATGGCTTGGTTGAATACCCACTACGGACACACCAAGGAAACGATCAAGCCACAAGTCGACAAATACACCATTGACGGAAAGGATATTATCATTTTGGCCGAAGGCCGCCTGGTAAACCTGGGCTGTGCGATGGGTCACCCCAGTTTCGTGATGTCCAATTCTTTCACGAATCAGACTTTGGCCCAGCTTGAGTTGTGGTCCAATTCCGGTGCTTATGAAAACCGCGTTTATACCCTGCCCAAGCACCTGGACGAGAAAGTAGCTCGCCTTCATCTGGCCAAGATTGGAGTGGAAATCGACACGCTGTCTTCAAGTCAGGCCGATTATATTGGTGTACAGGTCAATGGTCCTTACAAAAACGACCAGTACCGTTACTGATAATCAACGTCTTCCGCTTCAACGAAAAGCAAAAGGGCTCCGGAAAGGGGCCCTTTTTTTGGCCTTAAGTCAGTTGAAAATATGAAGGATATTGTTGGGTAACAGCTCGGTACGGTACCGGAGGAGTGGACGGCTTGCAGGTCCGGTGCTGACGGAACCGTCGATCAAACTGAACTTACTGCCACAAATGGAATCGACTCCGAAAATGTCGAATTCAATCCCTTCAACGATGGAATTCGAGGCATAAGGGTCATAGCTGCAGGTCCTTTCAAGTGCCGTGAACTCGTTGGGACCTGACCGGATGATGATGATTCCTTTGTTACCGGCGTAATTGTAATATACCCAGTTGTTTACGGCATTCAGGTTCAGGTACTCCGGCAGATTGAGGTTGAGGTACTCGTCCACCGCCACATTGGGTACGTCACTGTTGTTTTTTCGGCAGGATTGTACCGATAGGGTTGCAACCAGGAAGCCCAAAAAAATCATTAATCGTTGCTTTGTCAAGGAATGCTGTGCCATCTTATTTGCAATTTTACAGTATTAAATTGTA
>JAULUX010000078.1:0-3147 GCA_032111385.1 Bacteroidia bacterium | reverse complement strand
TCACTGCTGTTCTTGGCTGCGAATGCATACTTAAACGACAACTGCGCTGCGGTGATCCCTGAGAAATCGTAGGTGGGAGTGAGGAATGCATCCACACTGCCTGAAGGATTTCCACTCTGATTGATCAGGCGGAGGGAACGGGAACCGGTTGCTCCGGCGAGAGAGGTTACCGCCCATGCGTTGGTGATACCGGTATTTTCCACCGACCATAAATTACCGGGGATGGTAATCGTTTCGAAACTCTCCGAAACAGGAGCAACGACCTGACCCGGGTTGGGATACACCTTGACGATACCGGGACGTACAATCACATCCGTTCCGGCAGCATTGGTGACATGCAGTTCCACATCGTAGGTTCCCGGCTGAGCATAAGAAACCGATGGTGTACGGGAAGTATCGCTTGCGGGAGTTCCGCCGGGGAAATACCAAATTCGGGATGTAGCCTCGCCGCCCCAGGATACATCATTAAACGTGAGTGACCCTCCCTGACAAACCTGACGTGTTTTCTGGTCGAAATCGGCTTTGGGTGCGCAGGTCTGCACCACGTGACCTATTTCAGTTCCAGTCAACAACAGGTTGGAGTTCTGCCATAAATTGTCTCGACCACCTGCGGATGAATTCAAGGCGGCGTGCATCGCTGCTTTTTGCCCTTCCGTGAACATGTAGTGGCAAGAGGCATAATCCATGTAGTTCTGTACGTTATCGACAGTGCTGCACGTGACTTGCGAAGTATTGCAACTGAAGTCGGCTACCCCGATCGTGTTGGGCGTGTCGGAGATCCCGTCATCTGTATTGCAATTGCCCGGATCGCCAGGGGTATTGGTGGACCCCCACGTGTGAGGCAGGTCAAGCCAGTGGCCGGCCTCGTGCGTCAACGAGCGCTCGGTGTAGTTTGAGCTGCTTGCCGTACCAAAACTTCCGGTGTAGTCGTGTCGCATAACAACTCCATCGATTGCGGGATTAATGCCGGGATAGTAGGCGTATCCTGCTGCACCGCTGGCGATGTTCTTCACGACCCATATGTTGAAATAACGGTCGGAAGGCCATCCGATCAACGACTTCACGTTATCGTTGGCAGCATTGGTGAATGTGGAATAGGTCCGGGTGATTCCGTCGGTGCAATTGCCCTGGGGATCGAGATTGGGGAGAACGAATTCAATTTGAGCGTTCGCGAAAATGGGTTGGAAAAGCGGCACAACCACCCCTGTATCCGGATTGAGTTTCTGAAAACTCAAGTTGAGCGAGTTCACAGCATCCAGGATCTGCGCCTTGCTGATGTTTTCGGAACCATAGGTATGGATGACATGAAACACTACAGGAATGCGGTAGAGAATTGAGCCGTTGGAGTTCATCACCCGCTCGGCATAATCTGCTTTCTCGAACTGCTTGCGGAATTCACGCAGCAGGTTGTTTCGCTCCCCGGCACCCGGATCTATTTTAACGGCTTCCTGCCATTTGAAATCGGTATCGCAGTGACGAAACTCCTGACCCTGTACATCGGTTTGCGCACCGATGATTGCGAAAAAGAGGGCAAGAACGAAACTCTTCCGTATGGATTGACTCATTGCGTTTAAGTGTAGGATGAATCTTGATTAAGGGGTGATAACTTGCAATTCGCGGGACTACTAACCGTAAGTCGATGCTGAACGACCTCAGCAAATGGATCATTCATGACAAACGGTAAGGTGAATGGATTACTGCACGACTACGCGTTTGGTGACTGCATGCTCGCCGAAGAGCAGGCGAACCATGTAGACTCCGGGCTCAAGTACGGCGGGGATAGTGTATTGGTGGGGGCCGGCAGGCAATTCATCGGAGAAAGTACTCAGCTGTCGTCCACTGGCATCCAGCACATCAATGGTGATGCGACCGAAGGAGGCCATGTCGAAGTCCACATAGGTATTGGACCTGGAAGGGTTCGGCCAGACGTTCACATTGGATTGAGCGGCATTGATTTCGTCGACACCTACCGTTCCTGTGATATTGATATTGTCGATGAAAATGTTATTGCCGGTATCGTGTGTGAATTCGAAGCGGAAACGGACGTTTGGCTTGGTGGAAATCGTAGTGGAAGCCAGGTTGACGGTTTCGGTGCGCCATTGGCTTGCACCGGGAAGGAAGTCAGTAGAGACCGGGGCTGCGGTAGTTTGTAGTTGAGCACCTTGCTTGGTGTAACGGGGGGTCCAGGTCTGACCGCAGTTGGTGGAAAATGACATCACCAGTTTATCGTCGTTGGATTGGGTATTCGACTGGTAGGCAAAAGCCAGATCGAAAGTCATGGAGGCATTGGTGATGTTCGACAAGTCGAAGGCGTTGGTAATGAACTCATCAGGACCTTTACCGTTGCCTTGATAATTGTAAAGATTCATCGAATAACTGCTGCCTGCTGCACCTGCGGCGTTGTTCACATCCCAGGTGTTTCCGTCATTCAGGTTGCCGATGAACCAGTCAGGAAGGAGAATACCGGCCTCGAAATTTTCGGAGTAAGGGATAAACCCTGTAGCGCCCGTGGCGCTGACTACCACCATGCCGGTGACGGTTTTGGTATCGCTACCCGACGCGTTATTCACGGTAAGCGTTACGTCGTATACACCGGGAGTTGTGTAAACCACCGTCGGGTTGGCTGATGTATCCGTTGCAGGGGTTCCACCGGGGAAAGTCCAGGTACGGGATGTGACTTCGCCTCTCCAGGAGATGTCGTTGAATTGGAGGCTACCCCCAACACAGATATAGCGCGGTTTCGGAATGAAATCTGCTTTAGGCGCACAGACCACAGGGGCACTTCCATTCGTTCCGGTAGCGTTGAGGTTGGAAGTCTGCCAGAGGGTGTTTCTGGAACCGATGGAGGAGTTCAATGCCGCAGTCATGCGTGTACATTGACCGATGGAGAACATGTTCTGACAATCTCCGTTGGTGTAATCCATGTAGTTCGTAAACATATCGCCGTTAGGAGAATTGCCGATGCAGTTGCTCAAAAAAGGCCAGCTGGGACAGAAGCTCAGGTTGGCCTCATAATGGGGAGGAGTATCGCTTACAAAATCATTTCCGCAAGTGGCATCGCCCCAGATGTGACGCAGGTTCAGCCAGTGACCAACCTCGTGTGTGGCGGTACGGCCATTGTTGCCGCTGTTGGCAGCGGTCCCAATA
>JAULUX010000077.1:0-23599 GCA_032111385.1 Bacteroidia bacterium | reverse complement strand
ATTCCTTTTTCACCTTGAGCATCGACGTGTTCATGATGGGATTCCTGTTTGTCAGCAAAGATCTGAGCAAAGAGGATTTCATCTGCAGGTACTGAGCATCCCGCTTGAAGCAGTATTTGCCGGGCCTACCAGCCTAACTTCAACCGGACCCACTTTTCAAACTCCACTGCATGAAAGAGCACAGCAGCGACGCCCAGACAGATCAGCATTTCGTTGATGGAGAGGGGTTGGGTTTTTAAAAGATCGTTCGCCGCCGGGTTGTAAATTATAAACACCTGCAATCCTACAGTGAGCAAAACCGCTCCTAAAAGAGGGATATTTCCGAAGACGCCGCTTTGGAACAGGAAACGACGTTCCGTACGGATAGCCAATACGTGAGCAAGCTGAGAAAAAGCCAGGACGGTGAACACCATGGTTTGCCAATGCCAGATTTGATTTTCGATGGCCCAGGCCTGCATACCGATTGTCAGCGAAGCCATCAATGTTCCAACCCATACGATATGAAATCCAATGCCGCGGGAAAACAGGCTCTCTCCTGCTTTTCGAGGTTTCACAGACATGATGTCAGCTTCGGCACGCTCACCGGCGAGGGCAAGTCCGGGCAATCCATCAGTTACGAGGTTGATCCAAAGGATATGAATGGGTAGCAATGGAATGGGGAGTCCCAAAAGTGGAGCAGCTACAATGGTGATGATTTCGGCACTGTTGCAGGTCATGATGTAGCGAACGAACTTCCGGATATTGTCATAGATGCGACGACCTTCCCGCACTGCACGCACGATCGTACTGAAATTATCGTCGAGCAGGATCATGTCCGCCGCCTCCTTGCTGACATCGGTACCCGTTATCCCCATCGCCACGCCAATATCGGCGGCCCGAAGCGATGGCGCATCGTTCACTCCGTCGCCGGTCATGGCTACGTAATGATGGTGCGACTGCAAAGCCCGTACGATCCGGAGCTTTTGTTCAGGACTCACCCGGGCATAAACCCGAATATGCTCAACTTGGGTCAAGAAGTCCTGATCACTCATCAGCTCCAACTCCCTACCTGTAAGAACGCGGCCGTCGCCTTCCAGAATTCCAATTTCGCGTGCGATCGCTTCCGCAGTAGCGGGGTGATCCCCTGTAATCATCACCGGGACAATACCGGCGCTCTTGCATTCACGGATCGACTTCTTGACCTCCTCACGGGGAGGATCCATTAACCCTACCCAGCCGGTCAGTTCCAGTTCGCGTTCGGCCGTAGCGTTGTTAAAAGGAATCGGCAAACTCTCCATGATACGCACGGCGTAGGCAATCACACGCAATCCCTGCGACGCCCATTCTTCGCTGCTTTGCAGAAGTCGGGTTCTCTCCTTTTCTGAAGTCAATCTTTCGGCTATGGCTTCAGAAGCCCCTTTTGCCACCAAAACGAAACGGTTTCCGAATTGATGAACGGAGCTCATGCATTTCCTGTCGGAATCGAACGGCAATTCAGCAACCCGTGGCATTTCCTCCAACAATAGTTGCTGCTCGTCATCGGAAAGCCAACGTTTCGCATGTTCCATCAAGGCCACTTCCGTCGGATCACCTACGGGTAGTCCTTCGCGATCTATTCGCACGTCGTGGTTGAGAAACATGCCAACGGCGAGGGGCTCCGAATCGAATCCGTCCACAGGACCGGACTTGAAAGTTTCCGCCTGAATCACCTTCATGCGGTTCTCTGTCAATGTACCGGTCTTGTCCGAGCAGATATAGGTGACCGAACCCAACGTTTCCACTGCCGGAAGCTTACGGATAAGCGCTTGCTTTCGCACAAGCCTGGCCGCGCCCAATGAGAGTGCGATGGTGATCAACGCGGGTAACGCCTCCGGTATAGCTGCAACCGCGAGGCTGATGGCCAACAGGAGCATCTGCATCAGCTCTTCTCCTCTCGATATTCCGAGGAGGAAGAGGCCGGCACAGATCAGAAGGATGATCCATGACAAACGCTTTCCGAAATCGGCCATTCGACGTTGCAGCGGCGTCAGGGGTGAATCGGATTCGAGGAGGCGCGCGATTTTCCCGATTTCGGTTTCCATACCTGTTGCCACTACTACCGCCTTCCCTCTACCCTGGCTGACAACCGTCCCCTTGTATGCCATGTTTAAGCGATCAGCCAAAGGTGTCTTCTCTTCATGGATACCTGAAGCCGATTTGTCAACCGGTACCGATTCACCGGTCAAAGCGGATTCATCGATGCGAAAGGCATGGGTTTCAAGCAGCCGCAGATCAGCGGGAATTGAATTACCGGCTTCCAACAAGACCACATCGCCGGTGACGAGTTCAGAGGCAGGAATGCGACCTGGAACTCCATCGCGGATAGCAATGCACGTTTGGGCTGCCATTTGTTTCAAAGCATCCATGGCGCGTTCGGCCTTGTATTCCTGCACAAAGCCGATTATCGCATTCAGGAATACGATCAAAAGGATGATGAATGTATCAGCAATATCACCCGCGAATCCGGAAATCACAGCCGCCGCGAGCAATACGACTATCATGAAATCCTTGAACTGCCTTATGAAAAACACCCAGGCAGGAACCGGTTTCTTCTGCTGAAGTTCGTTCGGGCCATTTTCGGTGAGGCGCAGCTTTGAATCGAATGTGGAGAGACCACCGGAATTGGAACCGGTGATTTCAAACGATTGCTCAATAGTCAGGCAATGCCAATTCATTTCAAAATACAGATTCCTTTCATAAAACCCTACAAGGTAAACTTTAGATAAGGGCTTCTAAAACCACCATGAGCAACAGGGAACACCTACAATACAAAGAAAGGAATCCGTTTGGCAATAGCTTCAATGAATGAGAAAGGTCATGATTTGAGACCGACGAACCAACACACTTACCTTTTGATGCATTTGGCTGAGAAACACCTGCCTTCGGATTCAACAACAAACAAATACAGACCGGGCTCCAGGAAACCAAGATCCCAGAATCCGGCACTACCTGTACGAATCAGCTTACCATGAGAATCCATTAAAAAAATCCGGTCTGAAGGCAAACCTTCGATCCGGACCACAACCGCCCCCCGGGTTACAGAGGGCGATACAAGAACCCGCATCTCCCCGTTGGCCGTTGGTTCATTAACAGCAGAGATTGAACAATTGGACGAACCCAACAAGCTGTCCAGGACGGCGCATAGTTGCTGATAGTTCAAGGCCGCACCGGTCGTCAGCACTCCGTTAAGCAGATTCACTTGCTCATCAGGATCATTCAACAGATGATAAAATCGTTCGTTCCCATTGTCGAATCGAATCAACTTAAACTCCTCATTCCGGATGGCTTTTCCATCCTTCGGCGCCGAAGTTGCCTGGAATTGCTCAGTAAATATCCATTCGCGGACATGTGTTGTATCGTTTTTCAATACAGGAAGCAGGCTTTTTGAATCGACCGGCAACTTCGCTGAGGGTATAAATGACAACCAATTGCTGAATCCGGAGAGTTCGAGCACTGTAGCGAAAATATCGGTTGTTGATACCAGCACATCGCTTGTGCGGCCTGGCATGTAAACGGCGGGACCCGAAACTAAAAAAGGGATATGGATGCCATACTCATAAAGGCTTCCTTTTACCCGGGTGGTATCTGTGATCTGGGCCACATCGGCCTCACTTCCGTTGTCACCGATGAACAGGAAATTGGTACTGTCCCGCAATCCCAGCTGATCGAGATGGCCCATCAATCTCCCTATCTCCGTATCCATTGCTTCTATGGAAGCTTTGTAGTAGAGTTCAGGGTTCGCTGCAATGTGTGCAGGGGTACCCGGAAGACCAAGTGTTGTGATCAAGCTGTCAGGCGGCTTGTGATACGGTTTGTGTGGTGCGTTGAAGGCAAGCCACAGGAAAAAAGGACGTGTGCCATCCAGGGTATCAAGCCATGCGATCGCATCGTTAACGGCTTGTGTCGTCGCATAGACGGTAACGGTATCCAGCTGTCCGTTGCGTATCCTGTTCCAATTGTAATAACTCGGAATCGCTCCATTGAAATTGCCGGAATACAATTCGTATCCCAAAAGATTCGGATAAATCCGCTGTGTAGCTGGAGCCTGGCTGTGCAAATGCCACTTACCCGTATTGGCTGTAGCGTACCGTATTGGTGCATGGTTGCGCAACAGCCGAGGTAAAGTCATTTCGGCTGTATCCAGTTGAGGAGAGGCGATTCCGGTAATCACCGACCCGACCCCGGTTCGGAAAGCATATCGACCCGTTATGATCCCAGCCCTGGTCGGTGAGCAAACCGGATTTGTCCATGCACGGCTGAACACCAGCCCTGAACGAGCCAATTCTCCCAGGTGAGGCGTATGGGCTGTGTCGGCCGCATCCGGACAGAATCCGAAATAATCCGTACCGACATCATCGGCAATGATCAGGACTGTATTTTGCTGAGCCGGGGCTGTGGATACAAAGGCAATGCAGCAATACAGTAAACCAACGAAACGAAACATCGGTGAAGAGCTTTGGCCTTGTGATGAATCCAATTGCGACTGGTTTAACTCAAAAACCACATCACTTCAACCGTCTGGCGTTCAGCGAAAGCAAAATACTGATGGACAGGATGATCACTACAACGAACAGGGCCCACTCCACCGGAATATGCACAAAGTGCGAAACCGTCATTTTCACTCCGACAAAAGCAAGGATGATCGCAAGTCCATAACGAAGGTAGCTGAACAGGTCCATCATGCCGCTTAAGGCGAAGAACAGCGCCCGTAATCCCAGGATGGCGAATACATTGCTGGTGTAAACGATAAACGGGTCACTGCTGATGGAAAGCACCGCCGGAATCGAGTCGATGGCAAAGACAAGGTCGGTGAACTCAACAACCACAAGTACGATGAACAAGGGTGTGAACAACCTCTTACCGTCTTTGCGAACGACGAACCTGCTGCCATGGTAATGATCATCAAAAGGCAGGTGCTTTCTGCAGAACTTCACCAATGGATTCTTTTCGAGGTCATGGTGCTCATCATCTTTCTGAAAAAACATCTTGATCCCTGTAAAAATGAGCACACCGCCGAAGATGTAAGTGATCCAGCTGAAAGTCGAAAACAAACTGACACCTAACAGAATGAAAATAGCCCTGAGCACCAAAGCACCGATGATGCCGAAAAAAAGCACTTTGTGTTGGTACGGCTTGGGCACCTCGAAGAAGGAGAAGATGACGATGAAAACAAACAGGTTGTCGACACTCAGCGACCATTCAATGATATATCCCGTAAGGAACTCAAATGCCTTTTCAGGACCAAACCAATAATAGACCAAGCCGTTGAAAGCCAATGCCAGAGAGGACCAGAAACCAACCCAGGCGATGGATTCACGAAAAGAAATGGCCCTGGACCCTTTATTGATCACAAACAGGTCGAACGCCAGCATAGAAAGTATGAAGGCGTTGAATCCTATCCAGAAAAAAGTCTGATCCATGGCCGCAAAGGTAGGGATTCGCGCCTTGGCCGGTAGGATGAACGGACTTTTACTCTCTCACCAACCGAATCACCTCCTGCCGCCTGCCATCATTCAACACGAGGAAATAAAATCCGGGATTAAGTTTCTCGAGGGAAAGATCGAACAGATTAGGTCCAACAACCAAATCTGCCGAGGAAGAGTAAACGGTTTTCCCTGCAATATCGATCACACTCAACGACAAAGGGGCGTCAATCGTACTCGCATATTCAACGCGGATGTTACCTGAGAAAGGATTAGGCCAAACGCTTACATCCCGAGAGGATGAAAGAGATCCTTCACGAAGAGTGTTGCTGGCGAGCCAAAGGGTGGCATTGATCAGTATACGGCTATGATCTCCATTGACTTCGGCAGACCATCCATTGTAAAGCTGGTCGTTGGTGTCTCCTGTGCCGTCATCAGGCGGAGAGCTATCGCCTATGGTAGCCACTTTACCTGTACCGTAGCGGCACTGAGCAAACATCACTCCGGTGCTACCGGTTGTTGAAGAACCCGTTTTGAAGACCAATCCCAGCGAGGTGGGATTCACCGTTTTGTTCAGAGTCAAACTTGTTCCACTGCTGAACTTCATCTGAACAGGGTTTCCCGCGGCTCCGGAGAGTATGGCATTCCCTGCGACTGAAGCAAAGTTAGACGTGGTCTGGGAGAAACTGACTTGATCAAAAGACATTCCGAAAGGATTGGTGACCAACCCGTTGTTTGTCATCAGGTCGTTCCAGATACGGGGTGCATCCCAACCGTCATTGTTTCGATCCGAGCCGTAATGATTGCCACCCATGAATAATCCGCCACCATTCTGGACGAAGCGGATGATAGCTTGCTTCTCGGCTGTGGTGAAACGAATGTTAGGTTCAATGCAAATGAAAACCTTGTAATTGGAAAGATCCTGCAGATTGCTTGAGTTCCCGTAACTGATTGTTCCATTGAATGGCAAGGTCTCGACCAGGAATCCACGTTTGGCCAGCTCAACACCCCAGGCAGACAGCGCACCCTTCCAATAGGTTTCAGGAGTAACGGACGTGATGCCGCTTTGAGCCGGTGTTGGAAACCGTTGAGGATTGGCTTCGTTCCCTCGTCCGGTCTGCATCGCTCCACCACTGCCCGTCCCGATGTTGTAAAGGTCAGCATCCACTATCCAATCGGCGTTGGCGGCCATTTGAGCCTTGCGTGCATCAAACAGCACTTTGACTTGAGCGGAAACCGACCAGGAACAGAATACAAGAATGATCAGTAGTGTATAAACGCGGTTCATCATTCAAATTTAATAAAAAGACCTATGGATTTCATCTTACAGACATCGACATGAGGTTTCCAGCTGCCCAGTACATCCTGATCCGTGTAGAAGCGTATCTGGAGCGAAGCTCTGCCAGCCGAATGCGGGAGGAAATAAGCGTATTCTCACGCACATTGATCAAAAACACCGAGCCCTCACCGTTGTTGAAACGGAATTGTTCCGCCTCAAGCAACTGCCTGCCGAAATCAACCTGTGTAGTTTGAATGTTGATTTGTTCCCCAAGCGCAGTCAATTCGTTGCGTACGTTTTGCACACCTGTGCTCAGCTCCCTTTCAGCCTGTTGCCGTTCGTAGGATGTCTGGCGGATCTTCAATCGCGTCACACCCAGCTTACCGCGTTCTTCACGAAGGAAAAGAGGCATACTGAAGCGAAGTCCGGCCTTGTAGTTGTCGTTGAATCGCAGTGACGGATCATTCAAATCCCATGGCGAATTGCCTGGTCGAAGGAAATTGTAATCAAGGTTCAGTTTCGGCCTGAGTTTTTCACTGGCCAATCGTCTATCGATTTCCAACTGACCCAAACGGACGTCCAGTTTGAGAAGATCGGGATGATCCTCCTGCACATCGAGCAAAAGGAGGGAGTATTCCTCATCCGAAATGGCTTGCAGGTCAGTACTGTCAATAGAAGGGACAACTCCTACACCCGGCACAACCGGATCACCCAGATCACTCCACAAATGATTCGCTGCGATGAAACGGGCATTGTCGCGCTCAACCCTGGACTGGGTCAGTACGTTCTGCCTGTTTTGCACTTCAATCCAGGCCTCGAGTGAATCGACCGCCGGCAAATCTCCAAAAAGGACCCTGTCCCGAACTGCCCTGAAGCGAATTTCAGCAAGACGCAACGCCTCCTCATGTAGTAAATATCGTTCGTAGGTGAAGTTCCAGTTGCAGAAATCGACGGCTGCCTGTAGCAGCAGGCGATTGATCATCCTAACCATGTCGGCATCCGCCGCTTCAATGGCAAGCTGGGCCTGACGCAATGTGGCACGTCTTTGATCGATCAATAGACCCTGGCCGATGGGGACAGTTAATCCGACATAGCTGAGTCCTCCGGCGGGAGTTTGTAGGGAGGGATCCAGTTCGGAACCGGTATTGTTATCATAAGCAACCCGGATATCTGCTCCTGTCCAAACGGGTATCTCGAGCTTCGATTGCCAGATATTCCAGTACTCCTTTCCGTTCAACTGTTTTTGGTCAATACCCGAATTCACCTGCGGATCGAAGCCTCCACGAGCCATGCGCAAAACACTTTGGGCCTCTTCGGGGAGTGTTGCCGCCTGACGGGCGAGGGGATGATTCTCAAGGACCATGGCATGGTAAGCCCTAAGTGTCATGTATGACAAGGAGTCCGAAACAGCATTCAGTGAACCCAAAAGGAGAAGAGACATCAGGGGGATAAAAGACCTTCTGATCATTTGTCCTTCTCTATTTTCTTGTTAAGGTCTTCTTCCACTTTTTGGTAAACATGCATGGCTTCATTATTGACTGCCCCCATGTAATCGGGAGGAAAACCGTTGAATTGACGCCAGAGCTCGTACCACACCGGTACATCCTGAAGCATGATCCATCCATACGCTCCCGAACCTACACGCAATTGAACAGGCCAGGGATCATCTTCCGGATCAGGAACAACCAATATCCTGTAGTGGCCTTCCGTATCGATATTGTCAATTACAGCAACTACACCTCCAAAAGTACCGAAGGTGTAATTCGGCCATCCTGAAAAAACAAGAGCGGGCCATCCATCGAACTGCAACCGGACTTTCCTGCCTTTGGTAAGCAATGGGATATCCATGGGACGCACGTAAAGTTGTACCGCCAGGGCTGAATTCGAGGGCATAATGGTGCAAACGGGATCTCCTGCCTTTATGGCCTCACCCAACCCGGAAACACGGGATTGAACCACATATCCATCCTGTGGCGCAGTGACGTGATAGAATCCGCTTCGGATCGACAGGTTGGAAAATTCGATGTTCATTTTCGAGATCTCACCTTGCGTTTCATACAGGTAAGAAAGAGCGGATTGCAATTCCGATTCAGCCTTACTGATCTTGGTGGAGTATTCGGCGTCGATAGAACCCAACTCAATGCTGGCATTCAGCAATTCATTCTTGGAGCTGAGAAATCTGTTATCGACAGCTATGAGTTTGGCATTGGACTCCTGAACCCTAAGGCTCCTTCGCTCCAGCTCATTCAAAGCAATAAGTCCTTTTCTGAACATGGAGTCCGCACGGTTTATCTGAAGTCGTGCGATATCAAGATCGGTTCTGAGTGCAATGATTTCGATACTGTCGCTTTCTACTTTCAGCCGGGCTTGTTCCGCCCGGTTCCTGGCCTTCTGAAGACTCAACACCTTTTCCCGCTGAAGAGCGTTGACCTGCTTGGCGAGGGCTTCGACTTTCTCGGCGGTACTGGACTGAGTGCCTTCTTTCGCACGGATCTGCTCCGACATCCTGCTTAACAATTGAGGGTCGAAATACTTCTCCTGAATTTCAGCAATCCGAACGATGGTGTCACCTTTTTGCACGAGCTGGCCTTCACGGACATACCATTTCTCAATCCGGCCGGCAATGACGGACTGAACCGTCTGCGGACGATCCTGCGGCAACCAGGTCGTCAGCGAACCATAGGAACGGATGTTCTGTGTCCAGGGCACGAATAGAGCAATGAGCCCGATGATGAACAATACTGCACAGGTACGGGCGAAACGCCTGGCATGGTGTGTGTCACGCAGCACCGATACCGTTCGAAACGGCTGTTTCCTGAGCATGGAGGAATAATCTTGGATGGCCATGGGTCAAGGCAGGCTGTTTTCCTGCAACAGTTCTTGCAGGATGGTGCTGTTTTTTTTCAATTCCGAATACTTGCCTTCCTCCTCGATGCGACCACCCTGCATCAATATCAAACGGTCGGCAGCCGACATGATCATCGGATCGTTGGAGATCAGAATGACAGTCCAGCTGAATTCAGGACTCAGGATGAGCTCGAGGATACGGCGCTTCTCACGGCGTTCCACCCCGAGTAGAAAGTCATCGAGAACAAGCAGACTTGGACGTTCTACGATGTTCCGGGCGATGATGATCTTACGTGCAACACTATCCGATATACGCACGTTGCCCCCGATCAACCGGGTGTTCAGTCCTTCGGGCAACCCATTGATGAAGCCGGACAATCCCGCCGCTTCGATGGCCCATTGAACATTCAAAAGACTGCAGTTGGGACGACCAATGACGATGTTCTCCAGGACACTTCCATCGAAGATCCCTTCCTGAGAAACATAATCACCAAGATGATCGAGCAATGAGGCCTTGTTCAGGTCACGCAATGAGATGCCGTTATAGCTGATGCTGCCTGTATAATTATCGTACAACCCGATGATGAGATGAGCAAGGGTGGTTTTACCTGAGCCATTCGGCCCGGCGATGCAGATGTTTTGTCCGGCGGGTATATCCAGATTGAGGAGATCGATCACGGATTCAGCGCGGTCGGGGTAGCGATAGCTGAGGTCACGCATACTCACCGTGATGCCCTCACCGGGTCTTACAGGAAGATCCAGCCCCGCGTAGGTTTCGACCGGCAATTCGGTGACATCGGTGATCTTCTCTACACTGACCAGGACATCGTACACGGTATCCAGTTTGAGTATGATCTTCTCGATGGCCTGTATGACGAGGATGATGATGATTTCAGCAGCGACAAATTGGCCAAGGTTGATTTCACGTTGTGTGATCAGTACAGCACCCAGGATGAGCAACATGGCTGTGATAAACGTCTTGAAGATGACGAAACTGTAGTATTGCTTTTTCAAGACACTGAAATGCTCCTCACGCGCCTGGATATAATTGCTGACATAATGATCCGTCTTTTCAAGGGCAAAATTGGTCTTGCCGGCCAGCTTGAAGGTGCCAAGCGAACGTGCTATCTCCTCGAGCCAGTTCGCGGTCATGTATTTGAATGCAGACTCCTTCAAGGCGGTCTTCAGGCCCTTGGGCCCGGTGATGCGTATGATGAAGCCCAGGATCAGGATAAGCAGGACGCCGACAACCAGGAACAGCGGATGGTACAAGGAAAGCAGCACCATTCCGAAAACGGTCTGTAGTATGGCGGAGAAAAAATCAATGAGCACCACCGACATTCCTTTCATCAAAGTAAGTGTATCGAAGAAGCGGTTCATGAGTTCGGGTGGGTAGAACTTCATGACCGATTCAAGGCGAATACGCGGAATTCGGAAGGCGAAGGAGAAGGCGGTCTTGGAGAAAAGACGCTGATGGATATACTCGACAAGGTGAAGCTGCATCACTGTCATGATACCTGATGCCAACACCCCGGCCAGAATGAACGCGATCAGGACGATCACCGAGGTCATGATCTGCCCGCTTGAAACGAAACCCACCAGGCTTTGCACACCCAATGGAAGACTGAGCCCGATAAGCCCGATCATCACAGCATAAAGCAGGATGTAAAAAATTTCGCGTCGCTCGGGAGCTAGCAGGAGAAAAAAACGCTGCAGGAGGCGGTAAGGTTCGAAACCATTACCGGATTTCGGAGGCGCATTTTTGGCAAAATCATTGGCAGGAAAACAGGTCACTACATCGAATGACACACTTTCGGAACTGACACCGATGAGATCAAAGGGGAACTCATCCACACTTTTGGCGTTTACCACCTCTATACCTGTTTCACGAAAAATGCGCAAGGCACAAGATGACTTGCCCGGTTCGAACAAAACAGGGACATCAACTCCCTGCTTATCTTTGGTCAACAACAGGAAAGGATAGTCGGCCTCCCGCATCATTGCAGGAATATCCTTCAATAGAACGGTGTTCCTTAAAAAGACAGTCTCATTTCTCCCCCCCCATTCCACCAATTTTCCAAACAAGGAATCGAATCCGTCGAACTCCTGTTCAACTAATCTTCCAATATTGAAATCGTATCTGACGAGTTCAGGCTTCCGTCTGTAAAAAGACAGAAAGGCGCGGGCAATGTCAGGTATGAGTGTTGGTTTCATAGGGAAACCCGGATGACCTGTATTCAGCGGGCGACCGGACAAAGATAACAAGCGACCGCTCGCGAGGTTTATGAAAAATAGTTAAAGGTCAACTTAAGAACTTTTTATGGATGCATTGAAACAAAAAGAAGTGGTATAGGGCTGAATCCAAATTAACCCGGACCGATAGATGGATCGGCTAAAGCACATGCATTTGAACAAAAGGTTCATTCTGCCTGCTCGATACGGATTCCGGCATCCATAATTCCAGGAAGAGGATCTAGGCGCATGGCCTGGGTGAATTCAAAACGGTACTCCCCCTTCATGGGGAAACGAACATTGCGCTTGAACAACACTCGGTTATCCCAGATGTCGCCCAAACCATCCCCAAGCCATTTCCCCTCCGGTGACGCGAGCATGATTTCTATAGTATCCCGGTCGATTTGACCATCGGGGAAGGTTGTATTCAAAAAAAGGAAGATGTTACTGAACGGATAATGGCTGGCATTCCTCAGGTTGATGTAAACGTTGTACCCTTGAATGGAATCGGGTATCTGAGCCTGAAACTGAAGTGGCTTGTTTGCATACCAGGCATTGTTCTCGATTTCCTTGTTTTCCTCGTATAAACGCGAGGAATCGCAAGAGGCGAGTAAAATCAATACAAACCCCATCACGGAGGGAAGGAAAACCGATTTGAGTAAAGAATGCATCAATCGGGCGGGTTAAGCGGTTGGATTATCGCCTCCCGGAGCCCTGCGCGGAGGCCTGTTGCCCGAGGAGGAAGTCGGAGGACTTTGCTGTACTCCATCTGTAGGTGCTTGTGGTGCATTTGACTGTCCACCCCCACCCGGTGTCTGGCGGGGAGGTCTTCCACCCGGCGATTGTTGGGGAGAATTGGCCGGCTTAACAGGTTGAGGTTGAGGTTGAGCCTGAGGTCTCGGTTGAGGCTGGTCTTTACGAGGTGGCTGAGATCCCTGTGGCTTTTGCTGCGGTGGGCGGGGCTGGGCTCCTTGCTGTGGTCGCTGTCCCTGACCTTGAGCCGGCTTACCGTCACGTCGACCCGGCTGCTGCCCGACCTGGCCTTTTCCTTGCTGAGGAGATTGAGAACCTTTGGGTAATTGTTTCACAGCCTGCCCTCCGGCCGGTTGCGAAGGTGAATTCACTTGTTGCGCAACACCCTTGTCTTCCTCACCCGGCTTCTTCTTGTTCTTTTTCTTCTTCTTTTTCTTATTGCGGTCCATCCGGGTCAGGCTATCCTGTCCAACCACATCGTCGTAGCCGAGTTCTTCCTCGTCGTCTTCGAATTCGAGCGCACCAACATCTTCCGGCTTTTGTCCTGATTTGTTCAGCGCGATGATCTCATTCACCCGATCCACACTCATGGGCACCCACTGTTCTGCGCCGGCAAATGGACGATCCTCTCCGGGTTTGATTTCCGGCAGGACGGCATACCACATGATGCGCTTGAAGATATCGGTCTTCCGGTGCACCATCGTGCCCTTGCCGGTTTGAAGCTTGATATTGGATTCCGGTATGTCTTTCACGGCATCCATATACGAATCAAGTTCGTAGTTGAGACAACACTTCAACTTGCCACATTGTCCGGCAAGTTTTATGGGGTTCAGACTGAGGTTCTGGTAACGTGCCGCACTGGTGCTGACCACTTTGAAATCGGTAAGCCAGGTAGAACAACACAACTCCCTCCCACAGGAACCGATACCGCCGAGGCGGGCCGCTTCCTGACGCATGCCGATTTGACGCATCTCGATGCGCACCTTGAACTGATCCGCCAGGCGTTTGATCAGTTCTCTAAAGTCAACACGCTCTTCGGCAGTGTAAAAGAAGGTGGCTTTCTTTCCGTCGCCCTGGTACTCCACGTCGCTGATCTTCATCTTCAGCCCCAGGGAAATGGCCACCTTGCGCGAACCGTGCATCGTATCGAACTCCAAGGCCTTCACCTCGTCGAACTTTTCGATGTCGGTATCGCGGGCGACCCTGTACATCTGCTTGATTTCGGGACCGTCCTCCTTCAAACCTCGCTTGCGAAGTTGAAAGCGAACAAGTTCACCAACCATACTGATCTCCCCGATGTCGTGACCGGGGTTTCCTTCTACCGCCACCATATCCCCGACATGGATGTCGAGGTTATTGATATTCCTGAAGTATTCCTTCCTGCTGCCTTTGAACCGGACCTCCACAATGTCGAAGGGCTTCTGCCCTGCTGGAAGGACCATGTCCGACAACCAGTTGTAAACATTCAGTTTATTGCATCCGCTAGTGCCGCAGGTACCGTTGCTACGGCAACCGGCAGGGGTTCCGGTTGTGGCGGCAGTTGAACACGAGCTACATCCCATGATTCGTTCCTCTTTGTTTCAAATGCCTGTTTTTCAAATATATGGGAAACCTTAAAACCAAAGGCGTGTCCCTCACTTCAGCTGCAGTACACGACTGAGCTTCAGTGACAAATCTAAGAAAAGGATCTTCGCGTGGGCATTGCGTTCCAAATGAAATATACCCTCGTTGAGGATGGAGGTAAATGGCTCTACGTTAACAAGGTTCACAAAAGGCAGAAACTTCTGAATTGCAGCACGTTGGGCGATATTCAGCTTCACAAGCGGACCATCCGCAGTGTTCACCAACATGCATTCCCTGACCATGATGAGGCAAGAGGCAAGGAACTGCTTTTGTTGTTCTCGCGATTCGGCGGCCATGCCTTCCACCCAGGCCAGCAGCGGCTCCATGCTTTTGAATGGATTGAAGCACAGGCGCATCCATTGCAAGAAAGCTTCTTCGTACGAACCTCCGCCCTTTTCCCGTGAAGCCAACTCCATGGCCATACTGAAATTGCCGTCGGCTAGTCGCGCCAACTCGGCTGCATCATTTGTGCTGAGTCCGGCAGTTTGTTGCAGGACCTCTGCCACCTCCTCCTCTGCCAAACGGTTGAGCTTGACCAGCTGGGTACGACTGAGGATGGTGGGTAACAACTGGTCCCGGGCCTCCGAAGCCAGGATAAAAACGGTGTCTTCAGGGGGTTCCTCTAGGCTTTTAAGTAGCTTGTTGGCCGTGGCAGGACCCATTTTTTCAGGCATCCAGAGTATGATCACTTTGTATCGCCCTTCAAAGGCTTTCAAATTGATCTTGTGAACGATGTCCTGAGCTTCCTCGACAGGGATATTGCCCTGCTTCGTTTTAGCATCACCACCGGTCAACAGGTCGATCCAGTCATTCAGGCTGAGGTAAGGATCCGCAAGCACGGCTTTACGCCAATCGGCAACGAAATCCACACTACGCGGATTCTTCACAATACCGGTCACCACCGGATATACATAATGAATGTCAGGATGCTCGAGCTTGGTTGCCCGCCTGCATGACCCGCACAATCCGCAACTGTCGATTTCTCCGGGCTGCTCGCAATTCAGGTACTGCGCGAAGGCCATGGCCATGGGCAATACGCCTGAGCCGGGAGGGCCGAAAAAGAGCAAGGCATGACTCACCCTGCCCTCGCGGCTGCTTTGCAACAAGCGCTGTTTCACACCGGCCTGACCGACCACACCTTGAAATAGCATACCGCGAAGATAACGCACCGGCGCACTTACCTTTGCCATCAACTGCAATCCATGAACATCCGGCCGGCCACAATCGACGACCTGAGTACCCTTCAATCCATTTCCAGGATCACATTTGCTGAAACCTTCGCCCACCTGAACTCAGAAGCGAACATGCGGAAGTACATGGAAAAGGACCTGTCAACGGAAAAACTGGGGAACGAACTGATGAATAATAATTCGTCTTTCTACCTGGCAGAAGAAAATGGCGAAACAATCGGCTACCTGAAGTTGAACGAATGTGGAACTCAAAGTGATATAAACGGCACGCAGTCAATCGAAATTGAACGTATTTACCTGTTGAAATCATTCCATGGCCTGGGGGTCGGCAAAGAGATGCTGGACTTCGCATTTTCAATCGCCCGCGACCGGCAGAAGGAGGTTGTCTGGCTAGGCGTTTGGGAAAAAAACCACCGCGCCATCGCCTTTTACCGCAAGCACGGGTTCGTGCCGTACGGAACGCATATTTTCAGACTTGGAGATGAAGATCAGCAGGATATATTGATGAGGATATCGATGAGGTGATACTGATGTGTTCCAAATTGATTTTAACGAACAATAAAAACACCAATTAATACTTCTCGTACCAGTCGAACCGATCGCGAATGATGCTCTCTTTTTCTTTCTTCACATACTGGAGATAGGCCGAAGCCGCAGGAGATAGTTTTTTATCCTTCAACCAGGTCAGGTACCAGGTGGATTTTATCGGAAACCCTTTGACACGAATGATCTGCAGCTGGCCGTTCATCAATTCGTTTTTGATGCCGATCAGCGGCATGATGGAATAGCCGAGACCTGCTATGACTGCCTGCTTGACCGCCTCGTTACTGGTGAGTTCCATTTTTTTAACGACAGGCAATTTGTTGCGCATGATGAATTTTTCCATCACATGCCGAGTACCGGAACCCTGCTCGCGGTAAATAAGCGGTATGCTTTCGAACAGGCTTTTGTCATGCTCCCTCTTTTCGAATTTACGGTCGTGGTTTCCCACCAGGAATAATTTATTCTGCATCAACTCCACCTTTTCCACACGTACGTTTTCCGGCAGAACGCTAACCAGTGAAAAATCGACTTCGTTCTGCACAAGGCTTTCGATCACCCGGGCCTTGTTGGTCACGTCCATCAGTAATTCCACACCCTGGTTCTTCTTCAAAAAATCGGAGATGAAGTAAGGCGCGACATACTTTCCGGTGGACACCACCGACAATTTGATCCTGCCCGTTAATTGACCTTTGTAAGCATGCATCTTGTAATTGATGCCTGCCACCTCCGCCAGGATCTTGTCGGCAGCCTCGGCGATCTCCAGCCCGAAATCGGTCACTGAAATCTTCTTATGGATGAATTCGATCAGCGGAAGGTCGAACTGATCCTGGAAATTCTTCAGCTGGATAGAAACCGCAGGTTGTGTCAAATGCAACTCCTCGGCAGCCTTCGTGATGCTTTTGGTCTGGACCACTTTCAGGAATATCCGAAGTTGATGCAGGGTGTAGTTCATAAATCTTATTTATACTTTCTATTGCAAATATAAATATAAACTTATGTTTTGTTTATCGCAGATTTGCAGCGTCATCAAAAAACGAACATCATGCAACGCATCACCATTGCAAAAGGCGACGGTATCGGACCCGAAATCATGGATGCCACGCTCGCCGTCATCCGTGCGGCAGGCGCTCAGATCGAAACCGACGAGATCGAAGTAGGAGAAAAAGTCTATTTATCGGGCAACACTTCCGGCATCGCTCCCGAATCCTGGGACATCATACGCAAGAATAAGGTATTTCTGAAAGCTCCGATCACCACACCACAGGGTGGTGGGTACAAGAGCCTGAACGTGACCACGCGAAAATTCCTCGGACTTTACGCCAACATCCGCCCTTGCTTCAGCCTGCATCCATTCGTGAACACCAAGCATCCGTTGATGGACATCGTTATCGTACGTGAAAACGAGGAAGACCTTTATGCGGGCATCGAACACCAGCAAACGGACGAAGTGATCCAATGTCTGAAGCTGATCAGCCGACCGGGCTGCGAAAAGATCGTCCGCTATGCTTTTGAATACGCTGTGCAATATGGACGAAAGAAAGTCACCTGCTTCACCAAGGACAACATCATGAAGCAGACTGACGGACTCTTTCACCAGGTGTTCGATGAAATCGCCAAGGAGTATCCCAACATCGAGAACGAACACTGGATCATCGATATCGGAGCCGCCAAGATGGCCGACACACCGGAAGCATTCGATGTGATCGTGATGCCGAACCTTTACGGTGATGTACTGAGTGACATCGCCGCCCAGATCGCAGGGTCGGTAGGCCTTGCCGGGTCTTCAAACATCGGCGAGGAATGCGCCATGTTCGAAGCGATTCACGGATCGGCTCCCCGCAGGGCTGGACAAAATATGGCCAATCCTTCCGGTCTGCTTCAAGGAGCGGTACAAATGCTGAACTACATCGGGCAGACCGCAGTCGCAGAAAAAGTTCAGAACGCCTGGCTGAAAACCATCGAAGACGGAATTCACACCTACGACATCTACAAAGAAGGGGTTAGCAAAAAGAAAGTCGGCACAAAAGAATTCGCTGATGAGGTTATCGCCAACCTGGGACAAAAGCCGAGCAAGCTAAAATCCGTCGAGTACGCGCATGCCAAATCGATCCAGCTACCCAAGTACCGGCGCAAGGCCGCGCGCAGCAAAACCCTACAGGGAGTCGATCTTTTCGTGCACTGGCCGGGAACCAACGCTGAAGAACTTGCAAAAAAGATCCACAAGCTGGATGCCAACGGTATAAAACTTTCGATGATCACCAACCGGGGAATCAAGGTATATCCCGACGGGTTTCCGGAAACGTTTTGCACGGATCATTGGCGCTGCCGTTTCAAACCGGTCAACGAGACATTGATGACCAAGAAACAGATTCTTCACCTTCTTGAAACAGCAGAGGAACAAGATATAGACATCATTAAAACCGAAAATCTGTACGCCTTCGACGGAAAACCGGCTTATTCACTCGGTCAGGGGCAATAACCCCTGACCGGGCATGCCTCCCAAGACCCGCATTCAACCCTTGTCGTGAAACACAAACCAGAACGTGTTTGATGGCTCAACGTTCATCCACTCCCAAAAAACTTCGGTCATGAAGTACGGAATCATCTTACTCGTTGCTTTGGCGGTTGCCATCTATTGCCTGGTCACATCCACTTCCGTCGACCATATCCTACTGGAGAAACTTCTGGTGGCCTGCACCATCGTCTTCTCGACCGTCGCACTTAAGGTGGCTTCCGAAAGCAAGGTGCCAACGAAATGATTACCGGAGACGCCACGGATCTGTTCAGGAACCGAACCCTCCTGATTGCCACCATGCACGGCAAGGAAAAAGCGATCGGACCTCTGTTCGAACGCGAGCTGGGACTGACAATATCTGTCGCCAATAACCTAAACACAGATCAACTCGGAACATTCACGGGGGAAATCGAGAGGCAAGACGAACCACTCAGCACATTGCGGAAGAAATGCGCACTTGCGCTTGAAGGGCACAAGAGCGACCTGGTGGTTGGAAACGAAGGGTCGTTCGGCCCACACCCCGGCATCTTTTTCCTGAACGCAGACGATGAGCTGGTGATGCTGATAGATAAAAAAAACGGACTCGAGGTTGTGGCCAGGGAACTCAGCACCAAAACGAATTTCGCAGGCAGTGTTGTAGAGTCCGAACAGCAGCTGATGGAATTTGCCAACAAAGCACTTTTTCCATCGCACGGGCTCATTCTCAGAAACGGTAAGGATGGAAAAGAAATCATTGTGAAGGGAATCACGAATGAGAATGAGCTCCTTCATGCATTCCATGAAATCCGTACAAAATACGGCAATGTATATGTTGAAACCGATATGCGGGCGATGTTCAATCCCACACGATTGGACGTAATTGCAAAAGCCACTGAAAAACTGATCGCCAAACTTCATCAATTGTGCCCCGAATGCCTAACGCCCGGATTTGACGTCCAGCGAGTAGAACCAGGACTGCCCTGCTCGCTATGCGGACGACCAACACATAGCACACTTTACCACATCTATTCCTGCAAACGCTGCAGGCACGAACAATCTCAAAAACATCCCCATGGAAAAACAAACGAAAACCCCATGTATTGCCAATTCTGCAACCCGTAAACAAAACACAACCGGCATGCATACCAGAAACATCAAATTGATCGATGGAGATTTTTCCCAGGAAAGGGCGAAAACTCTTCTATTCGAACTACTTCAGCATAAAATCAATTTCCACAAAGTTGAAAAGTTCAGCAATGAATTTCGTTTCGGGGAAGACCGCGAGCATTCGGAAAACAGGATAAATCAGCTATTGGATGAAAAATACGGTTTGATGGCCTGGTTTGAACTCATGGAAAAGGCGGAAGGATTCCGCATCCATTACTCCATCGAGATAGAAACGATAGACTGACCCGATTTCACGTCAGAAAGCAAGATCAGATCTTGTCCGAATCAATTATGATGGAGTTCAAAATCCTATACAACAACCTATTCAATCCCACGCTGCTGTTTTTCCTGCTCGGCATTGTCGCTACGCGTCTGAAAAGTGACTTACAGATTCCGGAATCGAGCAGCAAATTCATTTCGCTCTACCTGTTGTTCTCCATCGGATTCAAAGGGGGACAGGAGTTGGCTCACAGTACTTTCAACAACGAGATCGTATACTCATTGTTGTTCGGACTGGCCTTGTCGGCCCTGATTCCTCTGTACACATTTTTCATCCTCAAGCGCAGACTGACCATCAGCGATGCAGTAGCGGTCTCTGCATCTTACGGCTCAGTAAGCGCTGTCACTTTTGTGGCCGCTGTTTCCTTCCTGGAAATGGAGAAGATACACTCGGGCGGACATATGGTGGCTGTCATGGCTTTGATGGAATCGCCGGCCATCATCGTAGCAGTAATGCTCATGATGAATTTCGACAAAGAAAAAAGCGAGGCTGGAAATGTCAATTTCAAATCTGTGATCCATCATGCATTCACCAACGGAAGTGTGATCATGATCCTGGGCAGTCTGCTTATCGGATTCATCGCCGATAGCAAACAGGCTGAAGGCATCAAACCCTTTACAACCGATATATTCAAAGGATTCCTCGCCATCTTTTTACTAGAAATGGGCATCGTGACCGCCAAGCGCTTTTCGGCCTTCAAGCAATACGGAGGATTCGTGACCGGATTCGCCATTGTTGTTCCTGCCATAAACGGATGCCTTGCGGCATACTTAAGTCAATTCGTCACCGATGAACCGGGAAACCGTTTCATTTTCGCCACCCTCGCGGCCGGAGCTTCATATATCGCAGTACCGGCGGCCATGCGACTTGCAGCGCCCAAAGCCGATCCCGGGCTATATGTACCCATGGCTTTGGGTGTCACTTTCCCTTTCAACATCGCTGTGGGCATGCCTTTGTATTTTGCTGTGGTAAATCACTTCCATTGAATTGGACCTTGAGGTTCAATTCAGCGTGATTTTTTTAGTATCCGATTGATTGGCTCAACCATCGACTGAATTATTTTTTCTGCAAACGAAGACTACTGTAGGGCCTTGTCGCCTACGGCCTGGCGTTTAATTTCCTCTGTTTTTTATTATCATTGGGTGACGGTTTACAACACTGACCTTCAAATTGTCATGATGAACTGCAATCGGCTTAAACCAATTCTATTTGTTTTGATCATCCTGCAAGTATCTGTGTTCATGATACATTGCTCTCCACCGCATTCCCCGGAAAAAGAAGTTCCGGAAGAGTGCCTGGCCGCCTCTTTTCACCTGAAACAGGGCGACTACGGATTCGATGTGGAAGCCAGAGGTGCCGGATCGCTTCAACAGGTGGAGATAAGGTTACTAGGATTTCCCGATTCGCTTTCAAATATCCTTTTGGACTGTGAACCGGTTACCGGGGCCGATGCAGCCGATCTCGATGGCGACGGCTATCCCGAAGTACTGATTTACGCTCAATCCGCAGGCAGCGGAAGCTACGGCAATGTTCTGGCTTATACCTATTCGCCACAACAAGGATTTCGCCCAATCCGCATGCCCGACTTGAACGAAGATTCTCTGCTGAACGATGGTTACTCAGGACACGACCGGTTCCAACTGGAAGGAACACGGCTTCTTCGCCGCTTTCCGTTGTATGGGCCGGAGTCGACTAACAGCGAACCGATAGATTCGAACCGAATCGTCTTTTACTCATTCACGCAAGACGAGCAGGCACCTCGCTTTCGCATAGATGGTGCAACGGTGGAATGAAACGAATTGATATCGGCTGCATCAACACTAAAAATTCATACGAATCAAACTTTCCCCATGAACAAAACCCTCTTGAATTTCCTGGCAGTAGTGGCCGGCGCACTGATCGGTGGATTCACCAATACAGGGATCATCAGTATTGGCCCCTTGGTGATCCCACCTCCCGAGGGTGCTGATTTCTCCACCCAGGAATCCCTTGCAGCATCCATGCCTTTGCTTTCAGCACAGCATTTCATCTTTCCCTTCCTTGCGCATGCAATAGGAACACTGGTTGGTTGTGTAGTGGCCGTTCGCATCGGAAAAGGCCACCCGCTTCGACTTGCACTACCGGTGAGTCTCTTGTTTTTCATCGGAGGTGCCTGGATGGTAAACCAGCTCCCCTCCCCGCTTTGGTTCAATATCGCTGATCTTTCACTAGCCTATTTTCCGATGGCCTGGCTGGCTGCAAGAATCGCATCAGGAAAACGCTGAAAAAGTTGCCCTTGGGAATACTGCTGCATGAATGCAAGTAAAACAGATTCGCTCTCCATCTACCGGCCGGTACCCTTGAAGGTACAACTCACTTTTAGGTTCAATGCACGCATTATTGCTTTCAATGAATTCACACTTTTTCAATGAAATTAAAAAGGCCATGCGTTTGGTAATGCTAACCCTCACATTGGCGATCAACACCATTTTGGTGGAAGCCGCCAGTTTCGAAAGCAGGCACTTTACAGTGGAAGTACTTGCACCCGGCGTTTTCGCAGTCATCAACAAGGATGCAGGTCACGCCATCTGTAACTCCGGCATTGTGGACTTAGGTGAGGAAACATTGGTGTTCGATTGCTTCATTTCACCGGACGCTGCACGTGATTTGAAACAAGTAGCCGAGGAACTGACCGGAAATCCGGTAAACTATGTGGTCAACAGCCACTACCATAACGACCATATCCGGGGAAACCAGGTTTTTGTCGGTGCCCGCATCCTGGCCACGAAGGCTACGTTCGACTTGATTCAGACAAAGGATCCGGAAGAACTGGAATCGGAAAAAGCGAGCATCGACAAGCGGATCGAACTTTTCGAAGAAAAATTAAAAAATGCCCTCAATGACCGTCAAAAGCAAGAGTGCAGTATGGTCCTTGACTATTTCCGCGCCATAAAAGAATCATTCGGCGACTATCAAATGACACTTCCCGACTCCATCATCTCAGACAGCATATGCATTGAGGGAAGCGAACGACGAATCGTACTGTTCAGCAAGGGACCCGGTCATACGCCAGACGACCTGGTCATGTGGTTGCCGAAAGAAAAGATCCTGTTCACCGCCGATCTCGTGTTCATCGGTATCCATCCCTGGCTGGGAGACGGTTCCGTTCCCGATTGGATCAACTATCTGAATAGCCTTCATGATTTGAAACCGGCAGTAATCGTTCCGGGTCATGGGCCCGTGGGAACATCGCGCGACATTGACACCATGATCGCCTACTTGAATAAGTCCTCGGAGATTGTTGACGATGCGATTAAAAAAGGGAAAAAAGCCGAAGAGATTGCTGCCACCCCGATTCCGGAATTCTTCCGCCAATGGTGGCTAAGTCACTTTTTCTCCCAAAACCTGATGGGATTGTATGAGGCACGTATGCTAAAGCATTGACAAAGGTCAGTTCAGCGGGGGTCTCCACCCTTTACCTTCGTGACTGTAAAATTGTCCCGAAAGAAAACAACCCCGAAAAGAACTCCTCATGAACAGCCTTCATCATAAAATCGCCATCGTTACCGGAGCTGCATCCGGTATCGGAAAAGCAATCGCTCTCCTTTTCGCCAAAGAAGGCAGTAAAGTCATTGCTGCAGACAGGAATGCCGAAAGACTGGATATCCTGCGCAAAGAAGCCCTGGAGGAGGGACTTGTTATTGACACCCTGCTCACGGACATGAGCAGTGAAGATGATATTGAACACATGGTGAATACAGCCGTTGAGAA
>JAULUX010000076.1:0-24797 GCA_032111385.1 Bacteroidia bacterium | reverse complement strand
CCACAGCCGGTCGATCAGCGGATGGTGTTCCAGTACGATCTTGTAGGGGTCTCGTGTGAGAAAATGCACCTCGCAACCCGGCACCTGCTGTTTGAGGCAGCGGATCACCGGCGAGGTTAAAACGATATCGCCGATGGAACTGAACCGTACAATCAGGAATTTTCGCAAGGGAGAACGGCGTTGGCCTGTCAAACTTAATAATTTCGCGCCATGCGGTTGATCGATACACATGTCCATTTGTATGCTTCAGAGTACGACAGCGACCGTGAATCGGTGACTGAGGCGGCCCGGAAGGTCGGTGTGGAAAGGCTCCTGCTCCCCAATATCGACCTGGATTCGTACCGGGGGATGATGGATTTGGTCGCGGCCCATCCCGATCTGTGTTATCCGATGATCGGCTTGCATCCCTGCTATGTAGACTCCAACTACACCGAACAGCTCTCTTTTGTGGAAGCCGAATTGCAAAAAGGTGGCTATATAGGTATCGGCGAGATCGGTATGGATCGGCATTGGAGCCTGGAGCACATTGTGCAGCAGGAGGATGCCCTGCGGATCCAGCTGAAATGGGCTGTACATTACGATTTGCCGGTTGCACTGCACACACGAAATGCCAACGACGAAGTGATCGCCATCATCCGCGACCTGGACTTATCCGGCCTTCGGGGCGTTTTCCACTGCTTCAGCGGTAGCGTAAAACAGGCTCAACAGATGATCGAGCTGGGTTTTGTCCTGGGCATTGGCGGAGTAGTCACCTACAAGAATGCCGGAATAGCAGAAGTGCTGGCTGAAATTCCTGTTGAGCATCTGGTACTTGAGACGGATGGTCCGTACCTGGCACCCGTACCGCACCGCGGTAAGCGGAATGCACCGTCTTATCTTATTCACATTGCCGAAAAACTGGCCGAAATCAAAGGCATGCCTGTGGAGGAGCTGGCCGAAATCACCTCAAACAACGCAAGCAAGTTGTTCCGTTTATGAAGAAAATACTGGTCATTTACACTGGCGGCACCATCGGGATGCAGCACGGAGCAGACGGCGCGTTGAAGCCTTTCGACTTCGGTCGCGTCAGCGAACAGGTGCCTGAACTGAACCGGCTGGGTTGTCGTTTATCACATCACGTATTCGATACCCTCATCGACAGCTCCGACGTCACACCCGACTTCTGGGTCAAACTGGCCAGGGTGATCGAGAAGAACTATGCCAAAGTGGACGGCTTCGTTATTCTACACGGTACAGACACCATGGCCTACTCCGCCTCGGCGTTGAGCTTCATGCTGGAGAACCTCGCCAAGCCTGTCATTTTCACCGGTTCACAGTTGCCCTTGGGCGCCATCCGCACCGATGCAAAGCGCAATCTGATCACGGCCATTGAAATCGCCGCGGGATCGCCAGTGGTTCCTGAAGTCTGTATTTACTTCAACAACTGCCTCTTCCGGGGGAACCGTGCGGAGAAGTACACCTCCTCCATGTTCGATGCTTTTCAGTCCTTGAATTGTCCCCCGCTTGCCACCGTAGGGGTGCAAGTGGAGTACAATTTGGATCTGATAGCAGGCATTCACAAGCGTAAACTGAAAGTCCACACCGGACTCGAAACACACATCGGACTCGTTCGCATTTTCCCGGGCATCACCGAAGCCTGGATGCGCCACATCCTGACCGTACCCGGACTGAAAGCACTGGTGATGGAGACCTATGGCAGTGGCAATGCGCCCACCGATCTTGCCTTCATCCGCTCTTTGGAAAATGCCATCAAAAAAGGAGTGCTTGTCGTCAACGTTTCGCAATGTGCCGGCGGCAGTGTCGAACAAGGCAAATACGCCACCTCAAGGGAATTGAAACGCATCGGTGTGATCAGCGGACGGGACCTCACCACCGAGGCCGCATTGACCAAGCTGATGGTGCTGCTTGGCCGTTACCCTTCCAAACCGGACAAGGTGCGCAAGGAAATGGAGCTCGCCCTGTGCGGAGAGATGGATGTGTGATCGCACGTCGACTTTTTTATCACGACCCTTTGTCTCCGGCTCCGGTGGCGGTACCTTTGTACGAATTCACTGCTGTCAACCATCACTGCCTTTGCCACATACGCCCCTTGACCTCAAGAAAATCCCCGAGAGGGTAGTCCTTGTCGGATTGATCACCCGTCAGCAGGACGCCCGGCTGGTTGACGAGTACCTCGACGAACTTGAATTCCTGGCCACCACCGCCGGGGGCATCACTGTAAGGCGGTTCACGCAGCGCCTCGATCATCCCGATGTGCGGACATTCGTCGGCAAAGGGAAGATGGAGGAGATCATCGGTTTCATCAAGGCCAACGATATCCAGATCGCCATTTTCGACGATGAGCTTTCGCCATCGCAATTGAGGAACATCGAAAAACTGATCGGTTGCCGTGTACTTGACCGGACGAGCCTCATCCTCGACATCTTCGCCAGCCGAGCCCGCACCGCCCAGGCCAAGGTGCAGGTGGAACTGGCCCAGTACCGCTACCTGCTTCCCCGCCTGACACGGATGTGGACCCACCTCGAGAAACAACGTGGAGGGATTGGCTTGCGCGGTCCGGGTGAGACCGAGATCGAGACCGACCGCCGGGTGATCCGTGACAAACTGGCGCGCTTACGGGAACGCCTTGCCGAAATTGACAAGCAAAGTTTCATTCAACGCAAGCGCCGCGGCGAGGTGGTACGTGTGGCTTTGGTGGGTTATACCAACGTAGGGAAGAGTACGCTCATGAACCTGCTCAGCAAGAGTGAGGTGTTCGCCGAGAACAAGCTCTTCGCCACACTCGACACCACAGTACGCAAAGTGGTGATCGGTGGTATTCCCTTCCTCCTGTCCGACACGGTGGGTTTCATCCGAAAGCTTCCGCACGACCTGGTCGAATCCTTCAAGTCCACGCTTGACGAGGTGCGCGAAGCCGATATCCTGGTGCATGTGGTCGACATCTCCCATCCCGGATTCGAAGACCAGATCCATGTGGTGCACGAAACCCTCCAGGAGTTGGGTGCCATGGACAAACCCATGCTGATCGTTTTCAATAAGATCGATGCTTACCGCAGCTTGCACAAAGATGCGGATGGGGAGGATGCTCCACCCACACTCGACGAGCTGAAGCGCTCGTGGATGGGACGTGGTGAACAAACGGCCATTTTCATCTCTGCCACCGATAAAGAAAACATCGACGAACTCCGTGCCGCACTGATGGGCATGGTCAAGCAGGCGCATTACATCCGTTATCCACATAACAAATTGTTCGAACATACATCCGAATTTCCGCCTGTCGAACCGGCAGAGGAGTGATTCGGCTTGTGGATAATTCCCTATCCGATTGTAAGCGGATACAATCGTTGAATTGCATCAGAATCTTCATCAGGGGAGCTATTCTTGCAGCCGTATGGCGACGCTGCGTGAATGGCTGGAAGATTTCCTGTCCCTGTTTCTGCCCAACCTTTGTGCAGGCTGCGACAATCACCTGGTGAAAGGCGAGGGTTGCATTTGCCTGCACTGTATCATGACCATGCCGTTGACCGGTTTTGAGCGTTACGGCAGTAATCCGGTGATGAGGCAGTTCTGGGGACAGGTGCCGATTGAACAGGCTACTGCTTTTGCCACCTTCAACAAGGGCAGCGCTTTGCAGCAGATGATCCACCGGTTGAAGTACGAAAGCCGCCCCGATGTCGGAATTGCTTTGGGAAGGTCTTTCGGCGAACAGTTGCTTCGTACCGGCTGGTGTCATCCGGTCGATATCATGATTCCGGTACCGCTATTCAAGGGGCGCGAACGCTTAAGAGGGTACAATCAGGCGGTTTGTATTGCGAACGGAATGTCTCAGGTCACCGGAATTCCCGTCGATACCCGATCGGTGCGCAGGAACCGGAACACGGCCACCCAGACCCGCAAGAACCGTTTCGACAGGTCAAAGAATGTCAGTCGTGTATTTGAAGCGGTTGATTCCGTGTCGTTGCAGGGGAAGCACGTGTTGCTGATCGACGATGTGATCACGACCGGATCTACGCTTGTTGCACTTTCGGAAGTGTTGCTTGAGATCCCCCGGGTGCGAGTCAGCGTGGCGGCATTGGCATATGCAAGGTCTTGAGGGTGATGGGCATCGGCAGTCACAAAATAAAAACAGCCCACGTGAGCCATGTGCAGGCGGATTATCTTTGCCGGAAATGGCCGAGTCCCTCCATCTCGCTCCGGCGGAGTCAAGCAAGTCCCAGCGCTATTCCGTACTCATGCCTCAACTCGAGGCCTTGTTGCGCGGTGAATCCGACCTGACCGCCAACCTGGCGAATGTTTCGGCAGCCCTGAAACAGACCTTCGGTTTCTTCTGGATCGGATTTTACATTGTGCGTGCCGAGGAGCTGGTACTGGGTCCTTTCCAGGGTCCCCTGGCCTGCACACGCATCGCCTATGGAAAAGGTGTTTGCGGAACAGCATGGAAGGAGGGGCGAACATTACTTGTACCCGATGTGGATCAGTTTCCGGGACACATCGCCTGCAGCTCCCAATCGAAATCAGAGATCGTGGTACCGGTATTCGCCAACGACAGGGTTGTGGCAGTGATCGATGCGGATTCGGATGTACCGGCCGATTTCGACGAGCACGATGCCGCGGGCCTTCAAATGGTGGCCGGGCTTGTTTCCCGTTTATTCACTCAATCCGGGCGGTCTTGAACAGGGTCATCAGTATTTTCTTTCTGCTCCTGGTGGTCTCATGTGCCAACCGGGTGACGCCCACCGGTGGTGAGAAGGATGTCACCCCGCCGAAATTGATCGAGGTGATACCCGTGGATGGTACCACCTCGTTTAGGGAGAATTCCATTCGTTTTGTTTTCGATGAGCTTGTTCAGGTCGGCGATGTTGCCCAGTTAGTGGTTTCACCCCCATTGTCACAAAAGCCGACCTTCCGCGTGAATCGCAACGAAATTGTGATGCGGCTTCCCGATTCCTTAAGTCATAATACAACCTATTCTTTCGATTTTGGAAAACTGATCAGTGATGTGCACGAGGGGAATCCGCTGGCTGCTTTCAGGTATGCCTTCTCCACCGGCGAATCTCTCGACTCACTGGTATTGTCGGGCAAGGTCAGTGACGCCTATACGAAGTTGAGCGTGAAGGAGGTGGCGATGCTGCTTTACAGGAATCCGGATAATTTGTCATTCGCCGATTCAGCGGTGTTGTCGCGTCCCTGCGATTTTTTTGCCAGAAGCGACGACAGCGGACGCTTCGCCTTCCGCAATCTTCCTACCGGTTCGTTTTTTCTCGTGGCCTGTTCGGACAAGAATGCGAATTTCCGGTTTGACGATCCGCTGAATGAGTCCTTCGGATTTTTGAATGCTCCGGTTCAGCTTCCCTCCGGTGATTCAATCGCCATGAATATTTCGTTGCAACGGCCTGCCGATTGGCGTATCCTCCGTGCCACACGCCTCAATCGTCATGCAGCAGTGATCGTATTCAATCGTCCTGATTCTGCAGTTGCATTCACGGGGTTGAATGGTCCGGCCGATAGTCCCGCTGCTGCCGTCTACTCCACCTTCCGCGATTCGCTCTACCTCTACACCGGCAGCGACAGCCTAAGGGTTCGTTTTCAGCGCAAGGGTGTTCCCGCCGACACCATTTTAATTCGAATGATCGCTCCTTCAGGAGCGAAAGAGCCCGACTTCAAACTGATTCCCCAAATGCTCAACGGCCCGGCTTCAAACGGTCCATCCGAGCCGCTTTCCTTCACCATGAATCATCCGCTTGCGCGAATCGACAGCGCATTCCGTGTGGTGGAGGATACATTACCGGCTGTCGCTGTTCCTGTTGTTGTGACAGATTCTGTCAAAGGCGAGTTTCGGATTGACTTTACCTGGAAAGAAGGGAAGTCCTATCGGATTGAATGTTCCCCGGGGCTGTTGCGCGATATCTTCGGGAACACCAACGATACGGTACGTGTGCGGTTCACGGTACCCACAGCCGAAAATACTTCTTTGCTCACCGTCCGCACTTCCGGTGTCGCGCGAACCGGCGCCGGACTCCTCCAACTCGTGGATGAAAAAGGAAACCTGAAACGATCTGTTCGAATGGAGAAGGATACTGTGTTTACTTTCCGGTATCTCTCGCCCGGAGCATTGCGCGTCCGTTTTATCGCTGACCGGGATGGTGACGGCCGCTGGTCGCCTGGAGATTGGAAGAAAAGACTGCAACCTGAAACCGTGGTGTTCCATCCCGACGTGGTTCAGCTTCGGGCCAATTGGGAAAACGAGGTGCTTTTTCAAGTAGACGTTCCACGCTAAATGGATTCCTTTGTGCCCATTCTGTATTTTTGATCTCCACTTCTTCCATCATGTCTGAATCTCCGATCCACTCTTCCAAGGCTCCCGAGCCGGTAGGCCTTTATCCGCATGCCCGTCGCGTGGGCGATCTGTTGTTTCTTTCGGGTGTTGGTCCTCGTGAGCGTGGAACAAAGAAAATCCCGGGAGTGGAGTTGGATGAGCAGGGGAATATCGTTTCTTACGATATCGAAGCGCAGTGCCATTCCGTATTCCGCAACATCCGCTATATCCTTGAAGATGCCGGCAGCAGCTGGGACAAGATCGTAGATGTGACGGTGTTCCTCACCAACATGAAGGACGATTTCAAAACCTACAACCGGATCTATGCGGAGTATTTCAAGGACAATCAGCCTTGCCGCACGACCGTCGAGATCAACTGCCTGCCCACGCCCATCGGGATCGAGTTGAAAGTGATCGCGACGATGTGATCTATAGGTTTTGTTCAGAACCAGCCGAGCAGCGTTTCCAGCGTCAGGGACTTTTTTTTATCTCCCTGCAGGTCATACATCAATGTTCCTTCAGAGAGGTGAATCACCCGGTCGCCGAATTGAATACAATCCTTCAGCCTGTGGGTGACCAGGATCGCGGTGAGTTGTTTTTCACGGACGATGGCATCGGCCAGCGCCATCACCAGTTCGGATGACCGTGGATCGAGTGCTGAGGTCGGTTCGTCCATCAGCAAAACCTTACATTCGGCCATAGTGGCCATCAAGAGTGTGAGTGCCTGGCGTTGCCCACCACTCAATGAACCCATCTCCTGATCCAGCTTATTTTCCAGGCCCATGTTCAACGTCCGGATGCGATCTGCCACCCGTGTGCGGAATTCCTTGTTGATGCCTTGGGCAAGGCCTTTGCGTGTGCCACGCAGTTCACCCAGCCGGAAATTCTCTGCGATGCTCAGGTCAGGAGCTGTTCCCGCAAGGGGGTCCTGAAACAGTCGTGCGATGAACGGACTACGTGCATGCTCGGGTAGTTCTTCTACTGATCTGCCGCCAATGAGTACGTTTCCGGAATCAGGGGCCACGCTTCCGGCGATGATCTTCAGCAAGGTCGATTTTCCACTCCCGTTCGATCCGGTCATCACGGTAAAGGATCCATCTGAAATTTCCAGGTCGATGCCTTTCAGCGCTCGGACTTCATTGGCCTTGCCTGCAAACCAGGTTTTTCGGATGTCCTTGAGCGTGATCATGCGTTCGAAGGTTTACGTAGATTGCCAAGTGCGATGATCGACAACACGATCACGGCGGTGATGAGCCTCAAATACCCGGGATCGAGTCCTGCTGAAAGCGCTCCCGCAATGGCCATCCGGAAAACCACACCTCCTGCGATCACTGCAAGGATCTGGATCGGAAGACTGCGTCCGGTGTTCTTGCCGCTGAAGGCTTCACCGATCATTACCGCGGCAAGGCCGGCGATGACGATTCCGATGCCCATGTTGATGTCTGCAAATCCCTGGTACTGTGTGATGAGTGATCCGCTGATGGCAGTGAGTGCATTGGCCAGCGCCAGTCCGATCACCTTCATCCGTTTCACATTCACACCCATCGCCCGCACCATGGCTTCGCTGTTTCCGGTTGCGCGCATGGCCAGCCCGAAATCGGTTTTGAGCAGGAACAGCAGCTTCGCACCGATCAGCATTACAAGCAGCACGATTGCTGTCAATGATGCCTGAACGGGATTATCCAGTCCGGTGAGTTCCGCGAAAGGATCCATACCTGTCAGGGGCAGGTTCGGTCGCCCGAGTGCGATCAAATTGACCGAGTAGAGTGCGGTCATCATCAGGATGCCGGCAAGCAAGGGAGCGGTGTTCAGTCGTGTGTGGATCAATCCGCAGCCTGCGCCGGCCAGTGATCCTGCCAGACCCGATGCCACGATGGCAAGGAGCGGATGCCAGCCCGAAACCAATGCTAAAGCGGTTACGACTCCACCCAGGGTATAACTGCCATCGGTGGTGATATCAGGAATATTGAAGATGCGAAGGGTGAGGTACACGCCCAGGCCAAGACCGGCGAAGGCCATTCCCTGGATCAGTGCGGTCAGAAAGAAATCGAAACTCATTCTTCGAAGATGGTCAAACGAAAATACAAAAGCGTTTGTTGGGAATGCGATTACAGATCGGCCTCAGCGAATCGGCTGAGACCGCATTATTACGGGTAGGGAAATAAGTGCGGATCAAAGGCGGATGAACGTACTGTCGGGTCGCACACCGAATCGTTCAGCTGCTTCCGGATTGAACACACGTTTCCGTTGTTGTACGGGTTCGGGTCGTAATCCTGTGGCGTTCCCGTTCCGGATGTATTGCGCCGCCTGCTGACCCGATTGGTATCCCCATTGGTACATATCCGCTCCGTAGCTGGCAACGGCTCCTCGTGCTACCAGGCCGGCCTCGCTGGTAAGGACAGGAATATTTTTAGCGTTGCAGACTTTGACAATGCTTTCGAAGGATGCGAATACCGCATTGTCGGGCAGGGCGAAAAACACTTCGACGCCTTTGGAAAGAAGCGATTGCGTTACGAGCTGGGTTTCTGAAGAATTCGTCACGGGAAGTGCTTCGAGAAGCAGTCCCGATGCCACGCAGCCGCGTTTGAGTTGTTCCAGTGCTTCGAGGCTTTGCGGTTCCGATTGGCTGTAGATGGCGCCAACTTTCTTGGCGCCGGGAAACAAGCGCTGAATCAGGGTGACAGAAGTGTCGATGTAGTCGGTTGTTTCATAAACCCCGAACAGGTTGGCAGGCGCCTTTCCCGCTTTATCGGTGAGTCCTGCTTTGGCGGGCTCGGGAGCGACCATCATGAAAACGGGAATGGTTTGGGTGCGTTGGGCGGTGCTGATAGTGGCGAGCGTGGTGTTGGTCGCGATCAGCACCGGATCTTGCGAGAGGATGTAATCAACGGCCTGCACCAGTGTCGGCTGATCGCCCTGTGCATTGCGGTAAATCACCTTCAGTGTGCCGCTGTCCTCGCTCAATCCCGCTTCCTTCAGGGCATCGAGAAAGCCCTGCCGAGCTTGGGCCAGTGTGGCATCCTCAACGAAATCGATGAAGCCGATGGTTTCGGGTTTCTGTTGGGTGCTGGAGTCGGAACGGTTGCCGCTTGTGCACGATGGAGTGGCAAGCATCAACAAGAGGCCGAAAAAACAGAGGGTCTGCGTGCGGAACAGGGATTGGTGTCGGTTGATCATCGTTGCGTAAGGATAGTGAATACAAAGAAACGCCTCACCAGTAGTGAAGTCCGGTCACCGCTCAAAAGGAGGAAGAGAATCAGTGCTTTTGAAGTCGCTCCTGAGACCCGATCACCTCAGTGACAAGACGCATCAACTCCGTGCCCACTTTGCTATAGAAAGGTTCTTGAAGTTCCTGCAGGTGAAGTGCCTGTGTGGCCGCTTCCGCTTTCGATCCTTCAGGTTCGAGCATGGCCACAAAGAACCGGTTCATCAGGTTCCAGGGATGCTGATGCTGGTCTCTTCTGTAATCGAGTGCCTTATTGAAGCAATTCAAAGCATCTTCAAAGCGTCGTCCCAAAATATGCTCGAGTCCACGCCATTCAAGCAGGGATACGGCGATATCGTGCCGGTGTCTACCCATTTCTGAGGCATGCTGTTGAACTTGTTCGAAGATGGTTGGATCGGATTCTCCACCGCTGAGCTGGTTGAGGCAGGACAGAAGGGTTTTCAGCTCGCAGGTCTTCACCCAGTTGTTGCGGGTGATGTTGCTCTTGGCGTTGCACTTGAAGAGGAGCTGTTCAACTTCGTTGAGGATTTTCCAGGCCGATTGGTACTGGCTGTTGTCGGCTTCGATGGCTGCACGGATCAGACGTAGGCGAACCCGGTCTTCGAGTTGTTCCTGGGCCTTGGCCAGCTTGTCGGCTTCTTCAAGCCATTGAAGCCTGGCTTTCGTACCCGCATCGATGTGATAGTGTGCAAGGACGGAAAGAACGTACCGGCGTGAATCGGGATAGTGCGGAAAGAAATGATCGATGTCGCGCTCGAGGAAAGGCAGGTAGGGCCGGATATGTACGGCCGGTGCGGGAGTGAGTGCCGATGCCCGTAGGATGAGGCTCAGCAAAATCGCCCGTTTGGTGACTTCCTTTTCCACGGTGAGCAAAGCACCAAGTTCCTGCAGCAGGTCGCCAACTTTGTCTTGTTCAGACAGGCTGGACTCGGAAGAATGTTCAAGCATCTTGATTTCAAATGAAATTCTGAACTGCCTGTGCACCTGACGGAAGCGTTCAAGGTAGGTGTCGTACCGTTCCAGAAATGAATTTGCGTCCTCTTGTTGGTACAAGGTCTCCACGAGCCGGGCGTTCTGCCTGTAGAAAAGCAGCATCAGCTCAATGGTGTCGGTTGCACTGCACTTGGCTTCGAAATTGCCAATGTCGAGCCGTGCCGCAGATGCCGATTTGGATCCTGCCTCCTGAACCAGTTCTGAGAAGGATTGGAAAAGTGGTTCGGGACCCCCCAGCTTCACCAACTCATGCCTGTACTCTTCTGACTGGATGATTTGTCCGATTTCCTGGTCGATTTGCAGGAATGCCTCTTTGAAATCACCCGCCTTCAGCCTTTTGAATCGCACCTTGGCCATCACACGCGGGTCGAAACCGGCCGATGTGCGGTACATGTTGAAAATCGCTTCCGCGACTTCGAAACGCTCCGGACTGATTGACTCGCTGAGTTTTTTCAGCACGAAGTCAAGGATGCGTTTCTCTTTCGGGAGGAGCTGAAGCTGGTAAGTGTTGCTTGAGGCCGGGCGCGGTTCTGCCATAGATCGATAAGTTCGGGATCCGGAATGATCCCCGGCTACCGATTTCTGTCGGCGATAAAACTATTACCTTCGTCAAGGGCACACCGAATGCATATGAGAAAAATACTAACATGGTTATACACGGTTCTTTTGGTTCATTCAGGAGGACTTTTTGCACAGTCTACACGACCCGTGGAAGGCTTATCCGATGAAAGGGATCCGCTGTTTGTTTTCACCAATGTCACATTGGTCCAGGAGCCCGGAAAGATTCTGAAAGGAGCCCGAGTTCACGTGCAGGGGGGGGAGATCCTTCGCGTCGGAGGCGATGGTCCGATTCCCGCTTCGGCCATTGTTTACGACCTGAAGGGCCGCTACATGGTTCCGTCTTTCATCGAGCTGATCTCCGATTACGGTCAGCCGGAAGTAAAGCCTGCTGTGCGGGAAAGGCGCGCGTCGCGTGGTGCTCAAGCGCAAAGTAATTTGCCGGGTCCGTTATACTGGAACCAGGCGGTGCATCCTGAGGCCGAAGGCTTTGCTCAATTCGAGGCGGATGCTAAAAAAGCAGCAGAATGGCGTAAGGCTGGTTTCGGTGCGGCTCTGACCCTTCAGCGCGACGGTATCGTCAGGGGCTCGGCAGCACTGGTGTTGATGGGAGACGAATCGACGGAGGAGTCTATCCTGAAGGGCCGTGCGGCCCAGGGCATGTCGTTCAACAAAGGCTCGTCGACCCAAGATTATCCATCTTCCCTTATGGGCTCGATCGCTTTGATTCGCCAAGCCATTTTCGATGCGCAGTGGTATGCCGGTGCGAAGGAGAAGGAGTACAACGCCTCGTTGGAAGCATGGAACAGGAACGGGCAGTTGGCTGTGGTGTTCGAAGTGAGCGACCATCGTTCCGCATTGCGGGCGGCAAGGATTGCAGCTGAAGCGGGAACGCGATATGTTATCAAAGGCACAGGAGATGAATACAAACGCATCGAAGAGATCAGCCGAACAGGATCGTCCTTCATTGTACCGTTGAATTTTCCAAAGGCTTACGACATGGCGAATCCGTTCGATGCACTGAACGTATCGCTCGCCGAACTGAAGCATTGGGAGTCGGCTCCTGCTAATCCTGCCATCCTTGAAAAAGCAGGTGTTCGTTTTGCTTTCACTTCGGACGGATTGAAAGAGAAGAAGGAACTGATGCCTGCCATCCAGAAGTCGCTGAAGTTTGGCCTGAGCAGGGATCAGGCGCTCGCCGCACTGACCACCATTCCCGCCGCTTTGGTCGGAGCCGGTGACAAGTTAGGAGCCTTGCGCCCGGGCATGTTGGCCAACTTCCTCATTTGTACGCACGATGTGTTTGACAAGGAAAATGTCCTGCTTGAACATTGGGTGGCCGGAAAGCGTCACATCCTAATGGCAAGCGACAGCGTTGATATGCGTGGCAATTACCGTCTCAAGCTGGATACATTGACGGGCTGGAATTTATCGGTGAGCGGAAGCGCGGTTTCACCTGAATTCACTTTCCAGAAGGATAGTCTCACCCGGAAAGCCGATGCAAGCAGGAGCGGCTCGCAATGGACTTTCCGCTTCGAGCCGGTGAAGGGGAAGAGCGTTTACCGCATGAATGCCTCGTTTGAAGTGATGGATCGGTCTTGGTCGGGATGGGCCAGGTCGGCGGACGGAGACTGGTTGTCGTGGTCGGCAACCCGAACAGGAGATGCGCCTTTGAAAGCCGATTCCCTGGTCCGCGACTCGATCCGTCCGGTGCCCGAAACCTGGTATCCGAACACAGCTTACGGTTGGGAAAGTACAACTCCGCTCAATTCCAAACCGTCATCCTTTTGCATTCGCAATGCAACGGTATGGACATGCGAAGATGCCGGTGTTTTGACATCCGCCGACGTGTTGGTACGCGATGGAAAGATTGCGATGGTGGGTAAATGCAGCGAGAGCGACTGGAAAGGGCTGGAAGTGATCGACGGAACAGGCATGCATCTCACCCCGGGCTTGATCGATGAGCACTCCCATATCGCCATCAATGAAGGTGTGAACGAAGGCACTCAATCGATCACGTCGGAGGTGCGCATTGGTGATGTGATTTATCCCGACGACATTAATATCTACCGACAGTTGGCCGGGGGAGTCACCACTTCACACCTGCTGCATGGAAGCGCCAACGCCATCGGCGGACAGACTGCGGTGATCAAATTGCGATGGGGAAAGGGGTCGGAACAGATGAAGTTCGAAGGAGCAGATCCATTCATCAAGTTTGCGCTGGGCGAGAACGTGAAGCAGACCAACTGGGGCGACAACAACGTGACACGCTACCCGCAAACGCGGATGGGGGTGGAGCAGATCTACATCGATGCCTTCACCCGTGCCCGCGAGTACGACAATGCCTGGAAGTCGTTCAATACATCGAAACTGAAGATGGAAACTCCCCGGCGTGATCTCGAACTCGATGCGCTTGCAGAGATCCTGAACAGCAAGCGTTTTATCACCTGCCACAGTTACCAGCAAGGGGAGATCAACATGCTGATGCATGTTGCGGATTCGTTCGGATTCAGGGTGAACACTTTCACGCACATCCTGGAGGGCTACAAGGTGGCCGACAAAATGAAAAAGCACGGTGCCGGTGGTTCATCCTTCGCCGACTGGTGGGCTTACAAGTACGAGGTGATCGAAGCTATTCCGCATAACGGCGCGATCATGCACCGCTGCGGTATACTTACAGCCTTCAATAGCGACGACGCTGAAATGGCTCGTCGTCTTAACCAGGAGGCTGCCAAGGCTGTCAAATACGGCAATGTCAGTGAAGAGGAGGCCCTGAAATTCGTGACGCTCAACCCCGCCAAATTGCTGCATGTCGATAACCGTGTGGGAAGCATCAAGGCCGGCAAAGATGCGGACCTGGTGCTGTGGAATGGTCCACCACTGTCAATCTATGCCAAGCCATTGAAAACGTATATAGAAGGTGTGGCCTACTTCGATGCACAGCGCGACCTCCGACTCCGCGAGCGTGATGAGAAAGAGCGCATGCGCATCCAGAAAAAGATGGTTGACGAAAAGAACAGTGGCGCCCCCACACAAAAACCCGTCACGTTGTTGCACGAGGAATACCACTGCAACGACATGGAATCACTTCCCTATTAAAAACTACCATGACCTATAGAATCTCTCTGCTCCTGTTGCTGTTTAGTTCCATTGCGACAACAGTATTGGCCCAGCGCCCGGCGCCCAACGATGAAAAACCGCGCAAGATCCTGCTGATGGGTGGTGTAGCCCACGTCGGTAACGGTACCCTCATCGAAAACAGCGCCATCGGTCTCGCCGATGGAAAGATCTCATTCATCATGGACGCGAGGGGCTTTAAACCGGATCCCCGCTCTTTCGATACGCTGATCTACCTCGAAGGCAAGCACGTGTATCCGGGATTCATTTCCATCGGATCCATCCTGGGACTCAGCGATCTTGAACTTGTGCGGGCCACCAACGACTTCCGCGAATCCGGATCAATAAATCCCGGTGCACGCACACTGATCGCCTACAATACCGACTCGCGCGTCATCCCCACTGTGCGCGACAATGGCATTCTGACGGCGCAGGTCGCACCCCAGGGGGGACTTATCTCAGGTACATCGTCGGTGGTACAACTCGATGCCTGGAATTACGAGGATGCAGTTGTCAAGACAGACGACGGAATTTGGGTGAACTGGCCTTCCATGCGCGTCTTCAAAGGGTCGTGGGCCGATCCGGAGGACGAGCAACGGGAACGAAACGAGCGTGATCTTCAAAACCTGTTGAAGCAATTTGAAGAGGCTTCGTCCTATGCGAAAGACCGTCCGGCCGTGAAGAACAGCCATCTGGAGGCCATGAAAGGACTGTTCGATGGCTCCAAATCACTGTTCGTGCGTTGCGACTATGCACGCGAGATCGTGGAAGCCGTGCAGGCATCCGAGCGTTACGGCATGCGGTTGGTGATCGTAGGCGGAGCCGACAGTTGGCGCGTGGCTACTCTGTTGAAGGAGAAAAACGTCCCCGTAGTCATCGAGCGCACCCATTCTCTGCCTTACCGGGAAGACGAAGATGTGGATCTGCCTTACAAGCTGCCTGCATTGCTGAAGAACTCGGGTGTTTTGTTCGCCATCACCGATCAGGGGTTTTGGCAACACCGGAACCTTCCTTTTCAGGCGGGAACAGCTGCGGGCTATGGCCTTAGCCGAGAGGAAGCCGTGTCGTCCATCACCCTCAATGCTGCGAAAATACTGGGCATCGACACGTTCTGCGGATCACTGGAAGACGGGAAGGATGCCACACTTTTTGTTTCCAAAGGCGATGCATTGGAGATGACCGGCAATTCGGTCATGATGGCCTTCATCCAGGGTCGTGAGATCGTATTGGACAGTTACCAAAAGGAATTGTATCGCCGTTACATGAAGAAATACGGCTTGAAAGAGCAGCCCTGATAGCGAAGTGTTTCCGGGTGGAGGAAGCCTGATCGTGATTATTTTGATCTGGCTTCTTTCAGAAGACGCTCTGCACGCTCCTTGCCCCATCGTGGCCAAGCCGGGTCATCGTGCTTGTCGTTTTCCAGATTCTTCAATCCTGCTTCAAGCAATTCCGCTGCTTTCTTTTTATCGCGTCCTTCTTTCTCGGGCAACCGCAGGTAGCACTCCCCGTTGAGGATTCCTGTCCTGGCGTTCGCAGGGTTGTCCTTCTGTATTTTTTCGAGTGATTTGATGCATTCGCCGATGGCTTTCTTCGATGGAGGACCCGGAATGCCGGCTTTGGTCATTTCCAAAAACACCTCCAGCGTTTTCAGTTCTGCTTCGTCCGGTGCAATAGCCAGTCCGGCCTTGATGTAATTTTCAGCCTTGGTCATGTAGCCGGACGCAGCAGAGGAATCTTTCCGATTGCTTTCGGCCAGCACCAAGTTGTAGTAGGCGGCCTGGTACTGGGAGATCCAATCCGTCTTGGCCGTATTGGCCACCATTTCGATACCCTTCAGGATCTTGTCTTTGGAGTCGGCGGTCGAGGTGGTGTCCAGGTAATTCATGTAGCGGACCAGGAAGCGCCTCGTTTTCTCGGCAGGACTCTGCGGTCCGGTGGGTGCGGTGATCGGTTGCGCCACCAGGTTGTGTCCGCAGAGGAGAACCAGTAACGCGATGACGTTTTTTCGGGGGGTATGCATGGAATGACGTAATTAAAATGGACAATACCGGACTTCGGGAGGGTTGTTTAGTTGGACAATACGGAGTCGACCCAGGCTTTACCCCAGTTGTCCATTTCTTCCGACGACCAGAGTTCGGGATAGAAGATCCGTTTCTGGAAACGGGGAGGCAGGTATTTCTGCCAGTTGGTTCCACCCGTTGCAGCGATGTCGGCCGGGTCAGCCTGCAGGTATCGGACAGCCGATTTGTAATGCACCAAAGGCCAATTGATGTTTACGTTTACATCGAGCTGCTTCAGCGCGATTTTCAGGTCTTCACGTTGTTGGTCTTCGGATGACAGACCTTTGTAAAGCGCCCAGATATTCTTATCGGTAAGGCGTTGAGCCGTCTCTATCAACTGCTTGGAATACTTCTCTTCAAACTGTTTGAGGGTGAGCGTCTTCTTACCGGTGGAAAGTTCGGTGGCACCGGCTTTCCAGTAGATGTGTTCGAAGAGTTCTTCGATGGAGGCATTCTTATTTTCAAAACGCGGTCTTGCATCTTTGTCGACAAGACGGATGAAGTCGGTGGAGTAGATTTCGATGATACGGTACTGTGCACTTTGGAATCCGCTGGCCGGCAACAGACTCATGCGGAATTTCTGGAATTGCTCACGCTCCATGCCCTCCACCATGATATCGAACGAGCTCGTCAGCACGGCGAAATACCGATTCACCCGCTGCAGACGCTCTGCCATGAACTTCGCATCGGGACCGTGGTTCACGATCTGCTCCAACTCATGCAAAGCGAGTTTGAAATAGAGTTCCGTGACCTGGTGGTACATGATGAATACCGTCTCGTCGGGAAAACGGGTACGGGGTTGCTGGAGGCTGAGAAGCGTGTCGAGGTGGATATAGTCCCAGTAGGTGCATACGTCGGCGTACAATAATCCGTCGAGGTAGGAGAGTAGATCCTGCCCCATGGCGGTGTATTTTTCCTCCAGCAGCTTGATGCGGTCGATGATGGGTTGCGGCAAACTCATGCAGCGAAATTAGTCATTCCTGAAGACTGTAATTCCTGATTTTCCATTGGTCAATCCAATCGGAAGCCGTTCCGATCCAAGTTGAACTTCCCTCGATAGTATGCATGCTACCACCCCCAGCTCCGTAGGAGCGGCAGATGTGTAAAATGGTCGTCGCGAATCCAATTCCAGCTCCGTAGGAGCGGCAGGTTTGTAGAATTGGTCGCCACCAACTAAAATAGGAGCTCCGTAGGAGCGGTATACGATTAGAATGGTCTCGCTGAATTTAACCCTCAGCTCCGTAGGAGCGGCAGATGTGTAGAATGGTCGTCACGAATCCAACCCCCAGCTCCGTAGGAGCGACAGCCGTCTGGTTAAAATAGCCAGAGAATTCCCGAGCTCCTTAGGAGCGGTAGGTGTGTAAATTGGTCGTCACGAATCAAACCCCAGCTCCGTAGGAGCGACAGCCGTTTGGTTAAAATAGCCCGAGAATTCCCAGCTCCGTAGGAGCGGCAGATGTGTAAAATGGTCGTCGCAAATCCAACCCCAGCTCCGCAGGAGCGACAGCCGTCTGGTAAAATCAACTCGATAAAACCCCCAGCTCCGTAGGAGCGGTAGCCGTCTGGTTAAAATAGCCCGAGAATTCCCGAGCTCCGTAGGAGCGACAGATGTGTAGAATGGTCGTCGCGAATACAACCCCCAGCTCCGTAGGAGCGAAAGCCGTCTGGTAAAATCAACGCGAGAAAACCCCAGCTCCGAGCGGCAGATGTGTAGAATGGTCGTCGCGAATCTAACCCCCAGCTCCGTAGGAGCGACAGGCGTGTTGAATGATCACCACGAACCCAAATCCCAGCTCCGTAGGAGCGAAAGCCGTCTGGTAAAATCAACGCGATAAACCCCCAGCTCCGCAGGAGCGGCAGATATGTAAAATGGTCGTCGCGAATCCAACCCCAGCTCCGTAGGAGCGACAGATGTATTGAATGGTCACACGGGGGATAAAACAAAAAACGCAGGAGCGATTCGGTCCTGCGTTTTTCTGTGTAGATAGCTCTGCAAATCAATCCCTGCGACCCATGTAGATCATCACGTAATGCATCAGCACCGCCAGCGCAGAGAGCGCAGCCACCACGTAAGTCATGGCCGCCCACCACAAGGCGTCTTTCGACTGCACATGCTCCTGGGAGTTGGTCACACGAGCACTCTCCAGCCATACCAATGCCCGCTTACTGGCATCGAATTCAACCGGCAAGGTGATAAAGCTGAACGCCGTGGTCAGCGCCAGGCCGACAATCCCGATCAGCAACAGACTGGGGAAGGTGTTGATGGTAAAAATTCCGATCAGCAGGATCCAGTGGATCCAGTTGGAGGCGAAACTCACAACCGGCACAAGGGCTGAACGAAGCTGCAGGAAATGATAAGCCCTGGCATGCTGCACGGCGTGCCCGCATTCGTGTGCGGAAACGGCAGCAGCTGCAGCATTGCGCCCGTAGAATACGTCGTGGCTGAGGTTGACTGTTTTGTCGAGCGGATTGTAGTGGTCGGACAAACGGCCTTCGGTGGAAATGACACGAACATCGTGGATGTTGTGGTCGCGGAGCATTCTTAAGGCGATTTCTTCACCACTCATACCTGAACTGATCGGAGTTTGCGAGTAGTGTGCGAATTTGCGTTTCAGCTGGGCACTCACGAGCCAGCCGATTAACATGAAAGCGATGGAGATAACCAGGATTCCCATTGTGTATTGAATTGAAGTTTACTGTGTGATTAACTAACGGTTGATTTCGGTATTTGTTTTACGGCACCCTTGTACCAAATGAAATGCCGGATGCAAAGGTACTGCCATTCCGTCATTTATTCCCACCGGAAGAAGCGGACAGCAAGCGCATACACCACAATTCCCGACAACACGACAATGCCGACCGGCATCCACAACTTGTCCCACCCCGCCCCTTCGTAGGCGACAAGACGCATGGCTTCGTTCAAGTAGGTGAGTGGCAGGATCTTGCAAACCGGCTGAAGCCATTCCGGGAAATTCTGAATGCTGAAGAAGGTTCCTGAAAGAAGAAACTGGGGCAATGTGATGACATTGGCCAGAGGTGGAATCGTACTCTCGCTCTTGGCAAGTCCGGAAACCAGGAAGCCGAATCCCATGAATACGATGAGTCCGAGGGCAGATAAGCCGAGCATAGACAGAAAGGTGATCCATCCGTGCACGAGGGTGAATCCGAAGGCGAAGTGACCGACCGTGATCAGGAAGGCGGCACCCAACAGGGAAAATACCATGCGGCTGATCGCCTCACCCAGTACGATGAAAGGTTTGCGGATGGGTGTAGCGAAAAACCGCTTGACGACCAGGGTTTGGCGGAGGTTGAAAAACACGAAAGCCGTTCCGAAAACGCCGGAACTCAGCAGGGAGAATCCCAGTTGTCCGGGCAGGATGAAGTCAATGGTTTTGTACTCACGCGATTGCACCACCTTTTGTTCCAGTCGGGCCAGGTCGCGTCGCGGTCCCATGGCTTCGAGGTTGGCTTTATCCACGAGGTGCTCCAGCATCGAACGGACGATCACTGCGCTTTCGCCCCCCGTAACCGCTGTGGTCAACTCCAGGCTGTAGGTGCTTTGCTCCATCGGACCGCCATTGCGTTTGATCCGAACGATTCCGTCGATTTCTCCTTTCTTCAATGCCGTGTGGAGGCTTTCGACCGATTCGTCGGGCATCAGGGTGAGTCCGCGACTGGCGCTTAGTTTTTCGAAAAGAGGATTGTCGGTCTCGCCTGTCGGATCCAAACCCACCCGCAGGCGGATGTCGCCGCCCTGGATGAATCCGAACACTAAAATAAAAATGAGCGGAAAAAGCAAAGTGAAAACTACCGCCGATGGACTACGCAAAATGGAACGCAGACTGGCACGGGTGATGGCGAACATCGCGCGAAACTGCGAGTAGGAATTTTCCTGTTGATCGGTCTTCATCTCCATGGCTTATTCCTCTTTCCATTCCAGGCCGGTAAGATGAAGAAACACATCTTCCAGGTTGGCTTTTTTCACTTCTTTCTTCCGCTCGAAACCTGCTGCTACCAGGTTGTCGATGAGTGCATCAGGGGTGTCGAGCGCGATGATGCGTCCCGATTCCATCACGGCCACACGGTCGCAGAGCTGCTCGGCTTCGTCCATGTAGTGTGTCGTTAATACAACGGTCGCCCCCTGGTCACGTACCTGGCGGATAAGGTCCCACAGGTTACGACGGGCCTGGGGGTCGAGGCCGGTGGTGGGTTCGTCGAGAAAAATGATGGAGGGTTTATGAATGAGCGTGGTGGCGATGCTGAAACGCTGCTTTTGTCCACCGCTGAGTTCTTTGAATTTGGCTTTGTGCTTGTCTTCGAGTCCTACGCTGCGCAGAAGTGCCAGGGGGTCGGTGTCGATGTTGTAAAGTCCGGCGAAGAGTCGGATGAGCTCCACCAAGGTAAGACTTGGGTAGTAACCGGCCGCCTGCAACTGCACACCGATGATGCGCTTGATGGCATTGGCGTCGCGTTCGGGATTCAGTCCGGCTACGCGTACGGTTCCGGAACTTTTTTCGCGCAAGGTTTCGATGATCTCCAGTGTGGTGGTCTTGCCGGCGCCATTCGGGCCGAGCAGTCCAAAGATCTCCCGATCATGCACTTCGAAGGAAACCCCTTTCACCGCCTCGAAATCGCCATAGCTCTTTCGGAGGTTCTCCACCACGATTACGGGTTCTTTGTGCATGGCTGCAAATATAGTCGGCTTGTTCAGCTTCGCAGTTGTATAGAGAACAGGAATAGCCGGGGAGCCTGGATGTCGGCGGGTCGCGTCATGAACTCTTCATTGAACAGGTTGCGGATGTTGAACAGGAATTTGAGGTGGCTGTTCACTTCATAGCCGATCCGGCAATCGACGATCCAGTTTCCAGCGGGTTGTCGGTCGCGGTAGCTTTTCACCCCTGCGATGGCCTCGTTGAAGGCACGGTCGATGTTCTCGATGGTGCTGTAGTAGCGGATGCTCGTTCCGAGGATGAACCTGCGGTAGGACGATTCCGTATCGAATTTGAACATGTGCCGGAAACGGTATTTCAGGATATTTTCCTGTGAAGTATTGCGCAAGGTGTCGCGGGCGGCCACGAAATCGGTCTGTATGGGATCGATGGTGGTGTAGCCTGCGAGTACAGATTGCTTCACCTGTCCGATGGAGCCTTCTCCTGCAACAGTAGCTTCGATACCGCTGATGCGTGTGTTGCCGATGTTCACCGATTTGAATCCCACGCCAAACAAGGGGTCGGTGAATGGATTTCCCCATTGTCCGAAACTGAACTCCATCATGTCCTTGTATTCCATGCGGAAAGCACTCACGTCGACGAGGCCCCGCCAATTGCTGATTTTCACCAACTGTCTGACACCGATCTCCGCCGACCAGCCGCGCTCCGGAATCAGCGAATCGTTGGGGTAGATGACGATATTTCCGACGCGGGTGCGGATGAACTGCTCGGCGATGCTGGGGAAGCGGAAGCCTTGTCCGTAGGAAGTGCGAACGAAACCTCCTCTCCATGCCTCGTAGTTCACACCGCTGCGGAACAGGTATTGCTCCTTGAAGCGTCGTCCGGAAATCTCCCCTGTTTCCATTCGGAATCCAAGACTGGTTTGAAGCTTGCCGAAATCACCGTCGCCCTGGGCGTATACGGCCCAGTTGCTTCCGCTTTGCACATCGAACAGTTCGCCTTGAACCCTTGTCATGCTTCCCGTTGTTCCGATTGACAAGTTCACTTTTTGACGGATCCGGGTCTGGGCGATGTAATCGGCATAATAGATTCGGGAGTCGGAACCCTGTTCCGTGTTGTTGGTGTTTCCGGAGTAGAAGTAACGGGTGCGGAGTTTGTGGATCCACTTGCCACGGCTGTAGATCGCATACGGGTCGATGGTCAACCGGTCCGATTTGTATTCACTCAATGAGGAACCTTCGCCCAATCCGCCGGATGGGGTCAATGCGCCCGTGGTATCGTCCTGCCAGATGAGGAAGGATCCGCCGCGTGCCTGTTGGGCATTTACGGCTATCCCGGTCGTGAGTCCCTTCACCTTTTCGGATGTATGTCTGAGGTGGAAGTTGAGCCGGTAACGTTCCTCTTTTTCGCCTTGGCGATACCCGTCGTCGTTGTAGGCTTGTCCTCCGGCAACCAATGACAGGTTGCCGAATTTCTGCCGGTGCAGGAAAGTCATGCCACTGTTCATGCGGCTGTCGCTCCACCATTTCTTCGCCTCGTCGCGGGGACTGTCATAGACACCGGTGAAGAAGTTGACCTGGGTTTCCGGCTTGTCAGAGGGCATCACGGTCCGCATGTTGATGACCCCATTCAGTGCCGAGGAGCCGAACAAGGCCGAAGATGCTCCTTTCAGCACCTCAACCTGTTCCATCTGCTCAATGGGAATGAAGTTCCACTTCACGTCGTTCGCATCTCCTGCCAGCATAGGCAGGTCGTCTACCATCACCAAAACGCGTGAGCCGGCACCGTAACTGAAGCCGCTGCCTCCGCGGATGTTCGCCTGGCCGTCGATGACCGTCACTCCGGAAACTTGCTCGATGGCGGTTTCAATATTGTTGTCTACACGGTTCTCCACCAGCTGATGAGGCAGCAGGTCCATGGATGAAACCGTTTTTTCAAGTTGCTGCGTGGTTCTGCTCGCCGTGATGACGATCGGATTCCAATTCAGGTTTTCAGCTTCGAGCTGGATGTCGATCCGCGTCTCATCTCCGGCCTTGAGGTAAACGTTTATCTCACGGGTGGCGTAGCCGATATATTTGAATAAAAGCGTGTATTGGCCCGGTAGCAGTTTCAGGTTGTATGTGCCCTCGGTATCGGTTTGTGTTCCTGTAGTTGTTCCTTTCACCTGGACCACCGCGAATGGAAGTGCCTCCTTGGTCCTCTGATCCAGAAGTCGTCCATAAACCTTGGCATGCTGTGCGTTCAATTCGCCGGAGAATGCGAAAATGAGAAGAAGGAACAGGAAGGGTCGTGGAGCTGTCATGGTTTTGAAACAGAGCCAAAAGGTCAGAAAAATCCATCGGATTCCCTATTTTTGTACCCTCGTCATCCGGTGCATTTTCATTGCCCGACCGACGGTTTATCGCTATGGAAAACGAACAGGAGATCCTCTCCCGCATTGCCCTTTCATTCCTGCCCAACATTGGTCCGGTGGCTACACGCGCCTTGGTGCGTCATTGCGGATCGGCCGAAGAGGTGTTTCGTGAGAAGAAAAAGCTGTTGGCCAGCATTCCCGGGGTGGGGGCACGTCGCATCGAGAAGGCCTTCGGTGTATCCGTCTTGCCCAGGGCGGAGCAGGAATTGGGTTTCATCAAAAAGCACAAGGTGCAGGTGATGTTCTTCACAGATGCCGACTATCCCCGGCGCCTCTTGCAATGCCACGATGCCCCGGCGTTGCTTTATTACAAGGGATCCACCGACCTCAACCGGGGAAGGTTCGTGGCACTGGTAGGAACACGGTCCTCGACGGAGTATGGCGAGGAACTCACGAAAAATCTGGTTCAGGGACTTGCCGATCACGACATATGTGTGGTCAGCGGGCTGGCTTACGGCATCGACGGTTGTGCACATGCGGAATCGCTGAGGCTGAAGGTACCCACCGTAGGAGTCACTGCGCACGGACTCGATAGCATCTATCCTTCTTCACACCGCCACATCGCACGGCGCATGGTGAAGCAGGGCGGACTGCTCACTGAGTACCCGAGTGGAACCATCCCCGACCGCGAGAATTTTCCCTCGCGCAACCGCATTGTCGCGGGGATGTGCGATGCCGTGGTGGTGGTGGAAGCGGCTGCAAAGGGAGGCGCTCTGATCACCGCCGACCTCGCCATGGGTTATGCACGCGATGTATTCGCTTTTCCCGGCAGGGTGGGGGATACGCAAAGCGAAGGCTGCAACAATTTTATCCGCGAAAACAAGGCGGCGTTGATCACTTCAGCCCATGACTTGCTGTGGATGATGGGTTGGAAAGATGAGAAAACGAGTATCAAACCTTCTGCTCACCAAACTCAGCTATTCATTGAACTGGATGCCGATCAACAGCGCATTGTCGATGTCCTACGCCAGCACGGCGAAAGCGGACAGGACGCCATCGCCCACCACAGCGGGCTGGGCTTTTCGAAGCTTTCCGGTGTCCTCCTCGAACTCGAACTGAAAGGCGTTCTCAAACTCCTCCCCGGCAAACGGTACAAATTGAATTGAGGTAGTATTGAATGGCTCCAAGGAACCAGAATTGAACTGGTTGGTGAGCCCGTCGCCCTTCGACTAGCTCAGGGACCGGTCTCTATCCGGTTGGTGAGCTTGTCGCCCTTCGACTAGCTCAGGGGCCGGTCTCTATCTGGTTGGTGAGCTTGTCGCCCTTCGACTAGCTCAGGGACCGGTCTCTATCCGGTTGGTGAGCCCGTCGCCCTTCGACTAGCTCAGGGGCCGGTCTCTATCCGGTTGGTGAGCTTGTCGCCCTTCGACTAGCTCAGGGACCGGTCTCTATCTGGTTGGTGAGCTTGTCGCCCTTCGACTAGCTCAGGGACCGGTCTCTATCT
>JAULUX010000075.1:0-8841 GCA_032111385.1 Bacteroidia bacterium | reverse complement strand
TTCTTAAAACTCCCAACGGATCTGGCTCTTGATCTCATCCCGGACTATACGCGTCCCTTCCTCAAAACGTATTTCCCTACTGTACCTGAACCACAAGTCGATACCCCTGGCGAGTTTCAAACGCAAAAGCGCGTACCATTTGCTTCCCTCACCATGGAACGCGGGGATGTTCATCCCTCCTGCCAGGTCCTGCTCAAAACTGTAGATCCGTGAGCCATAACCCGCTGTACGATACACAGTTCGTCGGACGGAAATACTGTAAGGCTTTCCCAGGGGTTTATAGCGAAGGTCTGCGAAAAACAAGGTCCCAGACTCCTGTGCATCGACACTTCGGCTTTGAACCTGCTCGATCCGCGCAAGAAGCATCCATGTTTTGTCTACACTGGACGAATACTCCCATCGCCACCCCTTTCGTACTGCGGGCAATGCCTCCTTGACAACACCAACCGCATGGTCCACCGGCTTATGCTCCTCCCGGTAACGAAGGCTGATCGACCGGGTGCGCGAAGGGATGTACTGGATCTGAGTGCCCCATTCGGTTCCCTCCACCGGACTCGACTGGGTGTATTTCAACCAGGGGAATGCAAACCGATCGACGAACCCCTGCCACTTCAATTTTCGGTGGCAATCCCAGGAAACTCCTGCATACAGTCCTTTTTCGTTCTGCGTCCTGGAAGATTCACGGAAGGCATCCGGTCCGACGGGCATGTACCCCCGACTGAAATTCCGGTAATGCCACGAAAGGCTGAAACGATGATCGGGCACAAGCACCATTCCGCCGGCGAATGCGAGATCACCATCCTGATCCGTTGCGAATTCACCGTATGCATTTCCATTGTTGAATGCATAACGACCGGCAAACCCCGAATGAAAAAAGGACCTTCCTTCGGGATCGAACCGTTCATACGGATCGTCGCCTGCCCAAAGCGGCATACTGAAGCGCTGATGATGCGCAGTGAACTCGATGCGCCATGGACCCAGTTCACGTTCGGCATGCAACCCGGTCGAAAAGTGTCCGACATTACCACGGTTTTCAATCTCACGAAATGTGCGGTGCAATCCGGATTCGTACAGGCTTGAAACCAACAGGTTGTCGAAGGAACTGTCCGAGGGCACAATCCCTGCATCAACCTTCCGGTAAGACACCCATGTATCGGTAGTCCAATCACGCAACTTCAGCGAAAAGGCAGTACCCCGAAAAAAACCGCTCTCACCGGCAGAGGCATAGGGGCGGATTCCTGTTCCTCGTCTGAATGCAGCGGCGACATCATTCCCCTTACCGATGGAAAGTCCTCTCCACAATACCAGTCCCTGCCCGAACTGCAATTGAAAATCACCGATACAAAAGGCCTGCAATTTGCCCTGCGGGCGTCCATAGATATGCCAGGAGAAAAAATCAAACCGACCTTGATACAGCCAAAGCTCACCGGGATCTTTCTCCAACAGGAATCCAGCACTGAAGTGCCGATCGGCTTGTACCCTGTACCGGAGCGTGGCATGGAACGGATCACCGAGGTAAAAAGGGTATTCACCGTCCGATGAAAATCCCACACTGTCCTGCGGAGATATCCTGGTCCGAAAAAGAAGCTCATGACGTGCAGCGGATAACAGAGTCGGTAGACGGAAACGGTCGTCGATGAATTCCTTTCCGAATTCGAGTTGCAGTTTTTGGGACCGGATGAAGGCGGTATCAAATCCTTCTACGACTGTCAACTCCTCAATACCGTGCAACTTTCCGAATCGATTCCGGTGAGCGACAAGGGCTTGCGCCCTTTGCACGGACCAGCCCGGATAGCGGGAAAGCTCCCCGATATCCGCCGCATTTACATCCAAAGCAGGAATACGCTCCGCATCACGGTCGTCGGCTGTTGCGCCTTCAGTAGACATCCGAATACTTTCCGGATCGATTACGGGAAGCACACCATTTGTCGGTACATCCTGCCCGTTAGCCTGAAGGCAGATGAACAGGACAAGCAACAACGTTGAAATCCTAATACTCATCGACGTACGAGTGGCGATTCGACGGACAACCCTGGACTGAATCCAAGCCATGAACGGTGACAGGCCGCAAGCATGATCCGGAATCCCTTCACCTCCACGCTACAACCGAAACCCCAGACCGGCTCCTGACCGCTCAATCCACCGAGGAACTCAATTCGTTCGCCGGGCCTGTACCTCAGGACTCCTGACAGAAGAAGTTGCCGGTCGGTCTGAACAGCCTCCACTCCTACTGCGAACCTTGAAGAGAAATGGTAGATGCAACCCAACCTGGCTTCCTCCTCGTGAAGGTCTTTCGTTTTCCGTAGCGGTATGCGCATGCCGGCCAGCATTTCAACCTGCTTACCGAATCGGATACGCGTACCCGGTGTAACACTCCAAAGGCGATCACCCTGAATTTCCTTGCCGAATTGCGTATCGCTATAGGTTGTACGGATTCCCGCCGTGACTCCGCCGAAATGCCTCGACAAGCACAGCACGGCATGCTGTTTTCTGTACAGGTCAAAACCTCTGACAGCATATCCGAGCGAAAGTTGGGTAGATCCGGGAAGACGGATCGAAAACGCCAATCCGGTCTCGGTCAACTCCGGAGTCATGAAGGATTGGCCGGAATAGAGAAAAAAAGCTGGACCGGTGACCGAGTCAGGTATCGCCGGATTGCCGAAGGCCCCGGAGGAAATGTTTGACTGGAACAGCATTGATCCGGCTCCTGCTATCCTATCGGGAGTAGCCGGAAATTGCGCATTGAGCGCCAACGGAAAGGAAACGCCAAGGGCGATGAGGATCGTTGAGATCCGGGCAGTTGAAAACATGGGTTTAAAAATGAAGGCATCCCCCGAAAAAAAAAGGAAAGGATGTTGTGTTATAAATTAATTGAACGACGGGGTTAAGCCTGTCGTCGTCTCACTTTTTCTTACGAACTGATTTCGCAGACTTGGTTTTGGTGATCCGGCCGGGTTTTGACTCTACACGTCTCGCTGCTTCCAGGACTTTGTCGCGAAGGGTATTCTTATATGCGGCGATCCGTTTCAGAAGTGCATCATCGGAGGTGGCCAACATTTGTGCCGCAAGAATTCCGGCATTTCGTGCAGCATTCAATGCGACGGTCGCGACGGGCACACCGTTTGGCATCTGGAGGATGGAAAGGATGGAATCCCAACCGTCGATGCTGTTGGAGGAACGAACCGGAACACCGATCACCGGCAAAGGTGTAACGGATGCGGTCATCCCCGGTAAATGCGCGGCCCCACCCGCACCGGCGATGATCACCCGGATTCCGCGACCGTCTGCTTCCCGGGCATAGGTAAACATCCTGTCGGGTGTGCGGTGTGCAGAGACGATGGTGAGTTCATGCGCAACCCCGAGTTCATTCAAGACATCGGAAGCCTCCTGCATCACAGGAAGATCGCTGTCGCTGCCCATGATGATTCCTACCAGTGCTTTTTTCATTGTCATTGTATCGTTTTTGGGAAAGAACCATTGCCTGCTTTCTGATTCCTTAACCTGAAGACCAGGGCAGTTCGGTTGTTTCCGTTGAATCTCATTACTGTGTTACCACTTTCAATACACCCTGCACCTGCCGCGCGAGCGCGATGGCCTCCTCAAGGTTTTCTGCCGTAACGGTGACATGACCCATCTTCCGGAAAGGCTTGGTTGTTTTCTTACCATAAAGATGGACATACACACCGGGCATGTTCAATACACGGTCTATCCCCAGGTAATGCGCCTCACCCGTATGACCCGGTTCACCGAGTAGATTGATCATCACTGCAGGTCGCACACAGGAAGTATCGCCCAGGGGCAGCCCCAGGATGGACCTCAGATGTTGCGCATACTGTGAGGTGACATTCCCCTCGATCGTCTGATGACCGCTGTTGTGTGGACGGGGAGCGATCTCGTTCACCAGCACTTCTCCGCGAGTGGTCACGAACATCTCCACGGCCAACAGTCCGACCATGCCCATCTTCCCGATCACCTCACGGGCAATGGCGATGGCACGCTCTGCGATTTCATGGGGGATACGAGCAGGACTACAAAGGAATTCGACCAGGTTCACCTCCGGATTGAATTCCATATCCACGGGAGGGAAATGACTGATTTCACCGTGTATGTTTCGGGCCACAATGACCGATATTTCGCATCGAAAATCAACCAGTTGTTCCACTACACAGGGTCCGTCAAACGCATGGGCAGCCTCATCGCTGTTGCGCACTTTCATGACCCCCTTCCCATCGTAGCCTCCTTTTCGCAGCTTCAGCATCGCGGGAAGGTGAGCCGTCATTCGGGCGAGCTCCTCGCGGCTATTGATCAGTACGAAAGGAGCGGTCGGAATGCCATGGTTCACAAAAAACTGCTTTTGCAACCCTTTGTCCTGCACCAACCGCAACAATTGGGGCTGCGGGAACACGGGCACCCCCTCAGACTCCAGACGCTCCAGGGCGTTGGTATTGACATGCTCGATCTCTACGGTCAACAGGCTGCACTCCTTTCCGAACCGATATACATCCTCGTCGGACATCAGGTCAGCGTGGGTAAATCGGTCGCAAAGGTGCCGGCAAGGGGCATTGGAATCGGGATCCATCACATGGGTACTGACGTTCAGGTTGATACATTCCTGAATCAGCATTCGGCCGAGCTGGCCCCCACCAAGGATCCCCAGGCGGAAATGTTCACTTGCAAAAGCGGTACTCATCGCCGGCAAAAATAGGGGGAAAAACAAGGGAATCATCGTGCAAGCGGATACAAACGCTTGCGGTGGGTCAACAGCAAACGGTTCAGGTGCGATTCCATGCTTCGCTGAATGGCCATTCCCACTACCTTTGCCGACTCCATGGAAACCGTACAGGTTCACGATAAGACTTTCGTCCCATTCATCACAGCCGAGCAGATACAAGCACGTGTCTCCGAACTCGGCGCTCTCATCGACCGCGAGTACGAGGGGCTTAAGCCGATGCTCATCGGTGTACTCAACGGGTCAGTCATCTTCATGGCCGACTTGCTGAGAAACATCCATACATCGTGCGAAATCGGGTTCATCCGGGTCAGCTCGTACCAAGGAACCGAAAGCACGGGGAAAGTCAGAAACCTCATCGGCTTGAGCGAGAACCTGGAAGGACGGCATGTCATCCTCGTCGAGGACATCATCGATACCGGCGATACCGCCGTCTACCTGATCGATGAAATCAGGAAAAAAAATCCCGCCAGCCTTCGTTTCGCCACCATGCTGTTCAAACCTGCATCACTAAGGCAGAACATCACTCCTGACTACGTCGGTTTTGAAATCCCTCCTGCGTTCGTCGTCGGCTACGGACTCGATTACGACGGACTGGGCCGTAACCTGGCGGACATATACCAATTGAAATCCTAAACACATTCAAAAGCACCCCATGCTCAACATCGTCCTGTTCGGTCCTCCCGGAGCCGGCAAAGGAACCCAAAGCACCAGACTTGTTGATAAATACAACCTGGTCCATCTTTCTACGGGCGACATCTTCCGCGCCAACCTGAAGAACGGCACCGAGCTGGGTCAGCTCGCCAAAAGCTATATGGATCAGGGTCGTTTGGTACCCGACGAGGTCACTATCCGTCTGCTCGAATCGGAAGCGGATAAGACGCCGGGGGCGGCCGGCTACATCTTCGACGGATTCCCACGCACCCCTGCCCAGGCCGAAGCGCTTGACCGTTTCCTCTCTTCCAAACAGACCGGCATCACCATGATGCTTGCACTGGAAGTGGAAGAAGAGGAACTCAAGAAGCGATTGTTGCTTCGCGGAAAGGATTCGGGCAGGGCGGATGACCAGGATCCGGCTGTTGTACAGAAACGGATCGACGTTTACCGCAATGAAACAGAACCGGTGCGGGACTACTACCAGCACCAGGGCAAATACACCGGCATAGACGGCATCGGAAGTATCGATGAGATTTTTGATCGCCTAAGTCAGGCCATCGATTCCCGCCTCTAAGCCCACACCAGAAACCGGTACTAAAACCGGATTTCCATACAATTGAAAAGCAATGGCCGGATCCAACTTTGTCGACTATGTGAAGATCTGCTGCCGCAGTGGAGCGGGTGGTGCGGGTTCGGTGCATTTCCACCGCGATAAGCTCACGGCCAAAGGCGGACCCGACGGAGGGGACGGAGGACGGGGAGGAAATATCATTCTTCGTGGAAACTCCCAGTTGTGGACACTTTTGCACCTCAAATACCGCAAGCACGTCATCGCCGATCCGGGTGTAGGAGGAAGCAGCGCGTTAAAAACCGGAGCAGACGGTTCAGATGTGATCCTGGAAGTTCCATTGGGCACCATCGCCCGTGATGCGGAGACCGGTGAACAGGAATTCGAGATCGAAGCCGACGGACAGGAAGTGGTGCTTTTGCCCGGAGGACGAGGCGGTAAAGGCAACGCGTTTTTCAAATCGTCCACACAACAGAATCCCCGATTCGCACAACCGGGAGAGCCCGGCCTGGAGGAGTGGAAAATACTCGAGCTGAAAATCCTGGCCGACGTGGGCCTGGTGGGCTTCCCGAATGCCGGAAAAAGCACCCTGCTCTCCGTGGTCTCTGCAGCCAAGCCCGAGATAGCGGATTACCCCTTCACGACACTCGTTCCAAATCTCGGCATGGTGCGTTACCGCGACAACCAAAGTTTCGTGATGGCCGATATTCCGGGAATCATCGAAGGTGCACATGCCGGAAAGGGACTGGGATCACGATTCCTGCGACACATTGAACGAAACGCGGTTCTCCTGTTCATGATACCGGTCGATACACAGGATATCCGGAAAGAGTATGGCATCCTGATGAGTGAATTGCGCCTTCACAACCCCGACCTGCTCGACAAGAGACGAGTGATCGCCATCACCAAATGCGACATGATCGACGAGGAGTTGAAAACGGCCATTGAAGCCGAGTGCCCAAGAGACAAGCACATAGACGGAGCACCCGTTCCGATCACCTTCATCTCCGCTGTCACCGGACAAGGCATTATAGCACTGAAGGACGTGTTGTGGCGAATGTTGAACGAACGCTCATTTCTCAACCGATGAACGGTCCGTTACCGGATTGGCTGAATGTTTTCGACACCGCCGCTTTTCTGAAAGTAAACGGCTTTCACGGGCCAACCGGTGATTTCCTGTTCAAATGGTTAACGTTCAAATACAGCTGGATACCGCTTTATGCCTGGCTTCTGTACGTTTTGATCAGGCAGCAGCATTTGCGTACAATCCTGACCGTTATAGCAACGGTCGTGCTGATCACGACCAGCGACCAGATCTCAACCGGACTGAAAGAATGGACTCAACGCCCTCGCCCATGCCATGAACCTGCGCTGAAAGGACAAGTACACCTTGTTGACGGAAAATGCGGAGGACAATATGGATTTGTCAGTTCACACGCGGCGAATACGATGGCCCTTGCCATTTTCCTCGGATCCCTGCTTGCAGAACGAAGAAAGAGTCTCGGGATCATCTTTCTTTTGTATGTGGCATTCAACGGGTATAGCCGGGTCTATCTTGGGGCCCACTACCCCATCGATGTGATCGGGGGATGGCTGCTGGGCGCAGTTCTTGCACTTGGTGCTGTGCGACTATACGCATTCCTTCCCCCGAACCTCCTTTCGAGAAATAAAAACAGTCATGGATAAGCTGATCCTTGTTTTTTTGGGTGGAGGATTCGGCAGCGTGTTACGTTATTGGATCGGCACCCTACTGCCCCGTACAGGCAATGACAGCTGGCCCTGGTCGACATTCCTGGCGAACGTGGTAGCCTCCGCCATCCTGGGTTTTCTCGCGGGGTTGATCCTTATGAGGCCCGGACAATTCGAGCGGGAACGTCTGCTGCTGGGCGTCGGCTTTTGCGGCGGTCTCAGCACCTTCTCCACCTTCAGCCTGGAAGGATTCGAACTCATTCGTAACGGACAAATCCCTCTGGCCGTTGCCTACCTGGCGGTGACCACCCTGGCTTGCCTGTTGGCCTGCTGGGCGGCCTGGTCGCTCCAACGATGACCGATCGGACCGGTATGGATCGCCGTTGACCCGACCGGAATAATGGTGAAACAAATTCGGTTGTTTATTCGTTTTTTTGATGGAAATTCAAGAGAAGTAAACCAATGGACCGCAAGACATTTCTACGGAACGGACTCCTCGGGACTGCAATCCTTGCCGGCAGCACCGTAAGAGGCCAGTTGAGCCAAAACGAAATCGACGAATTAAAACCACTCGAACCTGTCGGCTTCAACCATCTACCTACCGAAAAAACCACCATCATGGAGAACGCGATCTTTCATCCCGCCGAAAGCAGAGGCATGGCCAACCACGGATGGCTCGATACAAAGCACAGCTTCAGCTTTGCCCAATATTACAACCCTGAACGCATGCACTTCGGCGTATTACGTGTACTGAACGACGACATCGTCGCTCCGGGCATGGGATTCGGAACCCACCCCCACGACAACATGGAGATCATCTCCATCCCGTTGGAAGGCGACCTCGAGCACCGTGACAGCATGGGCAATGTCACAGTCATCCGTAATGGCGACATCCAGGTGATGAGCGCAGGAACGGGTATCCGCCACAGTGAGTACAACAAGAATCCCGACAAGCAGGTCAAGTTCCTTCAGATCTGGCTCTTCCCCAACAAGAAAAACGTAGAACCCCGTTACGACCAGCTCAGCCTCAAAGCCCACGACCGTCACAACCGTTTTCAACAGATCCTATCCCCCAGTAAGGATGACGACGGAGTTTGGATCCACCAGGATGCCTGGTTTCATTTGGGAAAATTCGACCAAGGGCGAACCGCGACATACACCATCAAGAAAAAAGGAAACGGCGTGTACGCATTCCTGA
>JAULUX010000074.1:0-5777 GCA_032111385.1 Bacteroidia bacterium | reverse complement strand
AATTCGACATCAGCAAAGCAGCAGAGATCCCTTTGCCGGACACATCTGCCAGGCAGATCAGCACTTCGTCGTCGTTGAGAGGGATATAATCGTAGTAATCACCACCCACCTGCTGGTGAGGCAGATATGTGGCCAGGAGATCGATGCGATGGTTGTGCGGTATTGAAACCGGAAACAGCATCGACTGCATCCGTGCGGCAAGCTCAAGCTCGCGTTGCATCTGGGCCTGACGGATGGTGTCGCGCGTGAGGCGTTTGTTCTCGATGGCCACCACGATGATGTTGGTGACCGTGTGGATGAAAGGGAGCACCTCCTTGAGGTTGGTGATCTCGGGGTTACGGACCTCGCCGATGAACGCATAAGCAAGCGCCCTGTCGTTGTGATACACCGGGATGATGCTCTCAAAGCCCTTCACCCATTCGGGCATACGGACATTGTTGAACTGCAACTGGTTGAGTTCACCAAGCCGTGTCTCCACATCCTCCAGGTGGAACCCCTCCGGAAGGCCGAAGGAGAGCATCTGCTGCCAGGAATCCTCGTGGATGTAGAGAACAAGTTTACTCACCTGCAACTGATCACGCATCACGGTCTCATAAATACCGAACAACTGCGAGGAAGGCAGATTGTAGTTGATGGCCTTGGTGATCTGCAGCAACCAGTGCAACTGCAACTTCTTCACATGCAGTTCGGCATCGTTCTTTGCAACTTGATCCGTATTCGGCTCCATCCCCTTATTTTATCTTTTCGAACAGTTCCGGAAGGCGGTTGAGCAAAGCCAGTTCCTTCATCTTCTCCCTGGCCTCTTTCACCGGACTGCCGAAATACACCTGGCCTCCCTTGATTGATTTGGAAATGCCCGATTGACCGTACACAATGGCTCCCTTGCCGACAGTGAGATCCTTCTGGCATCCGACCTGACCCCAGAAGATCACTTCATCTTCGATGTTCACACAGCCGGCGATTCCGACGTGTGCGGCGAATAGACAATTCTTGCCGATGACCGTATCATGACCCACGTGCACGTGGTTATCAAGCTTGGTTCCTTTGCCGATGACTGTGTCGGATGAAACGCCCCTGTCTATAGTGGAGCAAGCGCCGATCTCCACATCATCGTGGATGACGACTCGGCCGCAGGAGTGCATCTTGTCATAAAAATCCGGGCGACGCTTGAAATAAAAGGCGTCCGCACCGAGTACGGCATTCGCATGGATCACCACGCGGTCACCGATCACACAGTGATCATAAATAACAACACCGCTATGGATGATACAATCCTCACCGATGACCGCATTGGGCCCGATGCTGGCATTGGGTTGGATGACTGTTCCCTTGCCGATCCGGGCGGTCGGGTCAACTGCCGATGCAGAGGGTACAAACGGCATGAAACGTCGAGTGAGGGCGACATAATCGCGGAATGGATCATCAGAGAACAACAAGCCCTTGCCCGCGGGAGGTTCCACTTCCTTGTTGATGAGCACAAAGGTGGCCGCCGAATGCAGGGCCTTTTCGTAGTATTTAGGATGATCGACAAAAGTGAGATCACCGGCCTCGACGCGGTGAATTTCGTTGATGCCGCTGACCAGGGCGTCAGGGTTGCCGATGACCCGGGCTCCGGTAAGTCCGGCCAGGGTCTGCAAGGATACGGGGGGATTCAGTTTCATAAATACAGTAAGCAAAAATAGGGATCTATCCACCCGGCCATGCGTTTCGCTTTCAAAGGTTTCGAACATTGCGGATATCAACATTCCATGTGAGTAATAATCCACTTCCACCTGCATTCAGCCGCCCGGTTTTGACAGGCACAGAGTTTCTTTGCATTCCATGATTTCGACACGAACGCGATATGCCTTACACGCCCTGGTTTACCTGGCCTCCAGCAGTAAGGACACCGCGATCCGAATCTCGGAAATCGCTGAAGCCAACAGGCTTCCCCGGAAATTCCTGGAGAACATCCTTGTCGAACTCAAGAAAGGCGGCTTGCTTACCAGCAGACGCGGACAACTTGGGGGGTACAGGCTGGCTCGTCCTTCGGAGACCATCAGGCTGAGCGAGATCGTCCGCATCCTGGAGGGACCGATTTCGATCTCTCCCTGTTCCAATGGGGGCATCTGCGAGGAATGCGTCGGAAGCAGATCTTGCCACCTGCGCAGCTCCTTCAAAACGGTCAACAACCAGCTGGCGTCGAGCCTCGACGACATCCGTTTATCCGGACTGGTGCGGTCCCGATCAAAGTTGAAGCAAAAGCCTAAAGGTTCCGCAAAGTCATCCGCTAGAAAATCCTGATTCCTTTCTACAGGAAATCACCCGTACCAAGCAAAAAGCCAGGTCAAAAGCGTACCTTTGCATCTCCCAAATTCATTATAAAAAAACATTGATTATCAATTAATTATAATTCCAATACGGAACCATCTGCATGTCATCTATCCGCAACATTGCCATCATTGCCCACGTCGACCACGGTAAAACCACCCTCGTAGACAAAATTCTTCATCAGACCCAACTTTTCCGCGACAACGAGAAAACCGGTGAACTTATCCTCGACAACAACGAGCTGGAGCGGGAACGTGGTATCACCATCATCGCCAAGAACGTATCGGTCAGCTACAAGGGAGTCAAGATCAACATCATCGACACCCCGGGCCACGCCGATTTCGGAGGTGAAGTGGAGCGCGTACTGAACATGGCCGATGGTGTTCTTCTGCTGGTAGATGCGTTTGAAGGCCCGATGCCGCAAACCCGTTTCGTATTGAGCAAAGCCCTGGAGATGGGCAAGAAGGCCATCCTGGTCATCAACAAGGTGGACAAGGAGAACTGCCGCCCCGAAGAGGTGCACGAGAAAGTATTCGACCTATTCTTCCACCTGGATGCAACGGAAGACCAATTGAACTTCCCCACCGTTTACGGCTCGTCCAAGCAGGGATGGATGAGTACGGACTGGAAAAACCCTACCCAGGATATCACCGCCCTGCTCGATACGGTTATCGATTACTTCCCCGCCCCGACCGTGGTGGAAGGGGATGCTCAATTGCTGATCACCTCCCTGGACTTTTCCACCTTCGTCGGCCGGATCGCCATCGGCAGGATCAGCAGGGGCACTTTGAAGGAGAACATGCCTGTCGCCCTGATCAAAAAGGACGGGAGCATCAAGAAAATGAGGACCAAGGAGCTCTTCGTATTCGAAGGTCTCGGGCGAGCCAAGGTTTCGGAAGTACATTGCGGTGATATCTGCGCGGTAACCGGTATCGAGGATTTCGACATCGGCGACACCGTTGCTGACGCGGACAATCCCGAGGCCCTGAAACCCATCGCCGTAGATGAGCCGACGATGTGCATGTTATTCACCATCAACAACTCCCCGTTCTTCGGAAAGGAAGGCCGCTTCGTCACCTCGAGGCACCTCCGCGACCGTCTTTTCAAAGAACTGGAGAAAAACCTGGCCATGCGCGTGGTTGAAACGGATTCTCCCGATGCCTATCTGGTGTACGGACGGGGAGTCCTTCACCTGTCCATTTTGATCGAAACCATGCGCCGCGAGGGTTACGAGTTGCAGGTGGGCCAGCCCCAGGTCATCATCAAGGAGATCGACGGCATGAAGCACGAACCCATCGAGCACCTCACCGTTGATGTGCCGGAGGAAGTGGCGGGAAAGGTGATCGAACTCGTCACCCAGAAAAAAGGCGAGATGAAGATCATGGAACCCAAAGGCGACCTGCAACATCTTGAGTTTGACATTCCCGCGCGCGGCTTGATCGGCTTGCGAAGCAATATCCTTACCGCCACCGCCGGGCGTGCCATAATGGCCCACCGCTTCGCCCGTTTCGAACCATGGAAAGGCCCGATTTCCGGACGCATTTCAGGAGTGCTACTGGCCAAGGAAAACGGAACGGCCACCCCCTACTCCATCGACCGCATGCAGGACCGTGGTTTCTTTTTCATCGATCCGGGTGAGCAAGTTTACGGAGGGCAGGTCATTGGCCAGCACATCCGTCCGGACGACCTGATCATCAACGTCTGCGAGGCCAAGAAACTGACCAACATGCGTGCCTCCGGAAGCGATGAAAACACGAGGATCGCCCCCAAGGTGCAGTTCTCGCTCGAGGAGTCGATGGAGTACATCGAGAAAGACGAGTACCTCGAGATCACGCCCAAATCGCTGAGGATCCGAAAGATCCATCTTGACGAAAACGAAAGGAAGCGTAACGCCAAGAAACTGGCCGAGGCCTGATTCCGACGGGATTTCTCATCGGATTTTGATGGAGACCGCTTACTTTTGTTAGCGATTTCCATCTCTATGAAGAAAATCCTTGCGTTACTCACCGCCCTGGTGTTCAGCCTCGGGGTGAATGCCCAGTTGAACGTCACCCTGCGTTCCAATCTCAGTTATAACGGACAAAGTCTTGCAAACATCGGCGGTTACGTCGATTCCACAGGCAACGAATACGCACTGGTGGGGTATTCAGGCGGACTGGACATTGTCAACGTCACAGACCCCGACAATCCGTTTGTCGCATTCACTGTTCCGGGTACAACGAACAACTGGCGTGAGGTGAAGACCTGGCTGAATTATGCCTACGTCACCACCGAAGGGTGCTGCAACGGTTTGCAGATCGTCAATCTCGGATACCTCCCCGACTCGATCTCATATCAATACTGGAACGGCAGCGGAGCCATAGCAGGTCAGCTGAACACGATCCATGCCTTGCACATCGATGACGGACATGCCTACCTGTTCGGCAGTAACCTGTTCAACGGCGCAGCCATCATCGCCGACCTCTCGGATCCCTGGAATCCGGTCTACAAAGGACACACACCCGGTTCGTATATCCACGACGGTTATGTACGCAACAACATCCTCTGGAGCGGCCACATCTATGACGGATTCTTCTCTGTATTCGATGTGAGTGACAAATCCAATCCGGTATTGCTGGCCACCCAGCTCACCCCTACACAATTCACACACAACACCTGGCTGAACGACAATGGATCCGTCCTGTTCACCACCGACGAAAACTCCAACTCTTTCCTGGGCGCCTACGACATCACCGATCTGAACAACATCCGCGAGCTCGACCGGATCCAGGTCACCCCGGGTTCCGGATCGATCGTCCACAACACGCATACGATCAACGACTATGAGGTGGTAAGCTGGTACAAGGACGGCATCGCCATTGTGGATGTAAGCCGGCCGGACAACATGATCGTGACCGGCACCTTCGACACCTACCTCCAGGGCAGCGGAAACGGATTCAGCGGATGCTGGGGCGTTTATCCATATCTACCGTCCGGGACCATCGTCGCTTCTGACATCAACAACGGACTCTTCGTACTCACGCCGAACTATGTACGCGGTTGTTACCTGGAAGGCCTTGTCACCGACAGCGCCACGGGGTCGCCTTTGAACAACGTCACCGTCACCATCCTCGGCCCCTCGATCACCGACAACACCAAACTAACCGGAGAGTATAAAACAGGAACTGCGACCGCAGGCACATACGATGTACAATTCAGCAAGAGTGGCTACGTCACCAAGATCATCAATGGTGTATTCATGCAAAACGGCGTGGTCAATAACCTCAACGTACAGTTGAGCACGGTGTTCCCCACCATCACGGTAACGGGTACCGTAACCGAAGCCGGAACAGGCAATCCGATCCAAGGCGCTTCAGTATATGTCGCCAACAGCCAGTTCGATTACACGCTGACCACCGACGTGAACGGAGAATTCAACGCTACCGGTTTCTTTGGTGGAGTGTATGACATCACCGTGGGTCACTGGG
>JAULUX010000073.1:4156-8162 GCA_032111385.1 Bacteroidia bacterium | reverse complement strand
ACACGAAGCAAGAGCCGGATTGGATACGGTCAATACATAAGTACCGGCGGAATCAACCAGCGGAGTGGCTGTGTTCGCACCGGAAACGATGTGTCCACCGCTTCCCGGTACGACAACCCATTGGTAAGATGCTCCGGGTGTAGTTGAGGATCCATCCAGGTTGGTCGCTGTAACACTGCAGGCCAGGTTCTTGTCTTCCCCGGCATTGGCGTTCACCTCCTGGAAATTGCCGAAGATGAAAGGTCCTGCAAAGTCCTTCATGGCTGCCGTGAAAGAGGTGGAGGAGCGTGTTTTGATCAGCAGGGATCCGAACAGATTAAAACATGGGCCTGAAAGAGGGTCGATGTCGAGACCGAATGCGGAGAAATCGATGGCGACCTCTACCATCTGTAGTTTTTCGAGTGTGGTGGAGTAGCTTGCATTTTGTGCGCTCAGGTTCCCCCATGGACCTGCCGAAGGAGTCGTGGTCTTATTGGTGACGGAGGCAAAAAGGCATCCTGCAAATCCGTTCTTCGGACGGATCTCGGCGTAGCCGTAGGGTGCAGTGCTGTTGTCGGAGCTAAAGGTTCCTGTGAAGGTGTAGATGCGATCTGTAACAAGAAGTGCGTTGTAATCGGCAGTGTCCATCCCTGTACCGTCTACGTTATTGGGGTTCACCCACACACGTACGGATGCGCAGGGATTGTTGCCGCCGTTAGCATAGTCGACTGATACCTGTACGTCACCCGGTTGTTGCAGGGATAATCCTCCGGGTACGAATCTCGTGGTGGTATGGCCGCTATCCGGACCTGTATTGGTGAGCTTACCGGCAATGATTATAGGCGCGGTACGGAAAATTTCGAAGTCGACGTGTGAGTCACCGGATGTATTCCGAGTGGTAGCGAAAGCGTAACCCAATAACGCTCCTGGAATGTTGTTCGCGAAATCGAAGGAGCGACGTAGGTGGCCTCCTACATCGATCAGGTCGTTCTTCTGTGGTACACCGGATACGACGATGTTCCAGTTGCCGGGATTGGCGCCGTTCTTAGAGCCCGGACCGAATGCTGAGCTGTCGACTGAGGTTCCTGCGGAATGGTTGTCACGTGCCGCAACCGCATCCAAAAGGAGATGGCCGGTCGTGGCTGTAATCAGCCTTGGGTAAATGTTTGGAAACGCCATCCTTTGCACATAGGTCAGGTTGCGGGTCGGGCTTGCTTGCACAAGCGCATTGAAATCCGTTGCGGAAAGCCCGGGAGGAACCGAAGTGGCGGCTGTAGTGCCGATCACCCCTATTCCTTGTCCTGGAAAGTTGGGTGAATCAAACCAGTCGTCGCTTGTCCCCGATAGACTTCCGGGCTCGTTGGCGTTCAGGTCGGCATCCACGCCGAAGTTGCCAAGGTTGATCGGCGAATTGCAAACCGATGTGGCGCAACCGGATGATGTTTGGGTGGTAGTGGTTTGTCCTTGTAAGCTGTCCGGCAGGAGCAGCAGGGACCATGCGCACAAGAACAGCACTACCAGTTTGGCAGTACTTCCTATGGCATTCTTGCCCGTGAGGGCGGACCTTAATGGGGTCGAATTTGGATTCATTGTTTTGGGTTTGATTGTGAAAGTGTTTTATGTATGGAATTCAATTGGATGTACAGTTCTGGTAGAATTTGAACAGGCGTTCACAAACCGAAATGGGCATGTTGAAAAGCCGTTGACCGAAAGGGATTTGCTGGCTTGGAAGGTGTCGGGAATCCTACTGCAAAGGTTTTTGGTGAAGCGCCATTATCGTTGGGGGAATCGGAAACTTATTAACAAAGTAGCGGTTCATAGAAAGCCGGTGTGCGCTCTTCCGTTTCGATTTCAGCCCTTTGAAAATCAGCTGTTTATGAATTTAAATGTAGGCCGGCCGAACAACTTGTAGTGGTTTCACCCCATTGTTGATGGAATCGGGTGTCGTTGTTCCGAAAAGTAACCGAGATTCGCCGAAGTGCAGGTCAGGCAGATCCCGGTTCTTACAGCATGTTCAGCCGATACCTCACCCAGCCTGAAAAAAGCAGGAAAAGCTTCTGCTTGTTGGGTACGCGGATGCGGTGATGGCGGACGGAAGAAGCCGGCATACGCTTGATCTTGCGCAGCAAAGCCAGGTAGTAGATATAGGCTACATACACACCGAAGCGGGCCTCGGCGGGAAGTTGGAGGATGCCTTTGTAGGCCTCTTTGAATTCATCTTCGATCTCACACTCGATGCAGCTCTTGGAATCATCGTTGAAACTTCCAAAATCAACTCCGGGGAAGTAAGTCCTGCCCCGTTCGGCATAGTCGCTTTTCATATCGCGGAGGAAGTTCACTTTTTGGAAGGCAGAGCCAAGCTTCTTCGCCGGTGATTTCAGTCGTTCGTAGGCCTCCAGATTGCCGTTGCAGAACACGTGAAGGCACATCAGTCCGACCACTTCGGCCGAGCCGTAGATGTATTCTTCGTACTGCTCCTGTTTGTAGTCGCTTTTGTACAGGTCCATCTCCATCGAATGCAGGAATGCTTCGATGAGATCGTGCCCGATGTTGTATTGATTGACTACGGCCTGAAAGCTGTGCAGGACCGGGTTGGTGCTGATGCCCTCGTGGATGGCTTCCCAGGTCTGCTGACAAAAGCGGTCGAGGAGGATTTTTTTATCGTGTTCGTGGAAGGTGTCCACGATCTCGTCAGCTACACGTACGAATCCGTAGATGGCGTAAATGGGGTCGTGCAGCTTTCGGCCGAGGGTCTGGATGCCCAGGCTGAAAGAAGTGCTGTAGCGGCGGGTGATCCGCTTGCTGAGCTGAAAACAGACGTCAGTGTAAAGATCCATCGTCCTGGAGAATGCGTTGGGTGGTTAAGCGTGAGCCGATGACGACGATAGGAAGTCCGGTACCGGGAACGGTACTGGCGCCGACGTAGTAAAGGTTGTTGTATTCTTCGTCCTTGTTGGCGGGACGGAAGCCGCCGATCTGGTTGAGGCCGTGGGCGAGTCCGAGTCCGCTGCCACGGTACAGGTTGAACTTGTCCTGCCAGTCGACCGGACTCAGTACTGTACGGGTAACGGTGTTGCTACGGATATCGTAGCCGATACGCTCGCTCATGTCGTCAACGATGGTATCGGCCAGCTGCTCGGCATCGGACCAATCCGGCTTGAAGCGCAGGTCGGGGACAGGACAGAGGATGAAAAGGCTGTCGCAGCCCGCTGGGGCGCTGTTGTCGTTAGAGCGGGAACGTACGTTGACGTAGTAGTAGGGCTTTCGTGGACTGACCGAGGTCTTGAAGATGGTGTCGGCGTAGTCCTTGAAGTTATTGCCCAAGAAGTAATTGTGATGATAGAGGTTGTCGAGTTTTTTGTTGACACCCAGATAAACGGTGAAAGGCGCTAAAGTCCACTCGAGTTTGTCAAGTTTGGCCTCGCTGTAGCGGGGGCGTTTAAGGATTTTACCCCTGAACGAAGCAGCATCGGCGTTGCAAACGATCCGGTCGGCTGTGAAACGACGACCATCCTTGGTAACGGCAGCGGTGATCCGATTTCCGTTGGATTCGAGTGAATCGATTTCGGTATCGTAGTGGAATTTCGCTCCTTTTTCTGTGAGATAAGCCACTGCGGCGTCCACGATCTTGTACATGCCGCCCTGTACGTTCCAGTATCCGTCATGTTCCAGTTCCGTGTAGTTCAGCAGGCTGTAAACTGCGGGTGTTTGGAAAGGTGTCGAGCCTAGGAAAAATGAAACCAGGGAGAAGATCACCTTCACTTCCTGCGAGTCGAAATTGCGCTCCAGTTCCGACCACATGGAACGGAACATCTTGGGGCCGTGCTTTAGCGGTACCCGGCTGAGCTGCATCAGGTAATCGAGCTTCGAGTCGAAGTTCTGTTTGACGACGATGTTTTCCGTGTCGTGAAACAGTTTTCCGGCCGCCGCCAGGTACTTGCGGATTTTGGGAACCAGGTCTGTTTCAATCCCGGCGAATTCACCAGCCAGCTTCTCCAGGTCTTTGTAAATGAGAAACGGTTTTTTA
>JAULUX010000073.1:0-4146 GCA_032111385.1 Bacteroidia bacterium | reverse complement strand
GCCCTCAAAATAGACTGCATACAGCGGATTGAGTTCGTTGAGGGTGAGTGGGTTGGGGATGCCGCAGTATTCGAAGAGCTCCTTGAATTCGTAGCTCATACTGAAGAAAGACGGACCCATGTCGAAACTGAAGCCGTCCTTCTCGATCAGGTTCAGGCGTCCCCCGGGGATGTGGTACTTTTCAACGAATTCAACCTGGTACCCTTTGGAGGCCAGCCGCATACCGGTGGCCAAGCCACCCAAACCGGTGCCTATAATTAAAACTTTCTTCTTTACGGACATGCGTGGAAAACAGCCTAAAGATAGATTAGTTTGAAGCACGGCATGTTATTTTTTCAACAAAACTGCTCAAGATGAAGGGGTTCTGCGCACGGGTGAGCATTACAGGTTTACTGGGAAAATCAGAGTGGAGTAGGGACGGATTCCGTGAATGGGCTTAATCACGTACTTTTGCAGTCCGAAATGGGGTCTGAACATTTTCAGTTCCCCGCATGTTATAGGAACCAACGTTATGATCCTGCTCAGCACTCCAGTCGATTACTTACCGGTCGCCATGATGTTCCTGGTAGCCATCGGCTTCGTTCTATTCACCATGTTCGTGACACATCTGCTTGGCCCCAGCCGGAAATCGGCGATCAAGCTGGATACGTTCGAGTGCGGTATCGAGTCGCAGGGCAATTCACGCATGCCTTTCTCCGTGAAGTATTTTCTCATCGCCATCCTCTTCGTTCTGTTCGACGTGGAGGTGATATTTATGTATCCCTGGGCGGTCAATTTCGCCGAGTGGAGCAAAGTGAGCAGCGCAGCCTTTCTGGAGATGTTCGTCTTCCTGGGATTGTTGGTGCTGGGTCTTTTTTATATCATCCGCAAAGGAGCCCTGAAATGGGAGTGATTAATCTTGTGTTGAACAGTAACCGCCAAGAAGATGTCGAAAGAGCTTACTAAACTAGAAGGATACGAGGGCCCTGGGTTTCTCGCCACTTCATTGGATAAGGCTGTAGGGCTTGCCCGGAAGAATTCAATATGGCCCCTGCCGTTCGCAACCTCATGCTGCGGTATCGAGTTCATGGCTACCATGGCCTCGACCTACGATCTCGGTCGCTTTGGTTCGGAGCGTTTAAGTTTTTCTCCCCGCCAGGCTGACCTGCTCATGGTCATGGGTACCATCGCCAAGAAAATGGGTCCCGTACTGCGCCAGGTGTACGAACAAATGGCCGAACCCCGTTGGGTGATCGCCGTTGGTGCATGTGCCTCTACCGGCGGTATTTTCGATACCTACAGTGTCCTTCAGGGGATCGACCGCATCATTCCCGTTGACGTCTACGTCCCCGGTTGTCCTCCCCGTCCTGAGCAGATCCTCGACGGTGTACTCAAGATCCAGGACCTCGTGGCCAACGAATCCCTTCGCCGCCGCGATTCCCAGGAATACAAAGACCTTCTCGCCTCCTACGGCATCGAATAAGCCATGAACAGCATCGACAACGAAACCATAGTCGCCCGACTGCGCGAGCAGTTCCAGGAGGCCATCGAGAAGGACGATTCGTCCGGTGATATGCTCACTGTAACGGTGACACCTGACCGTTTACACGACATCCTGCGTTTCATGAAGGAGGAACCCTCCATGGGCTATCACTACCTTACGACCCTTTGCGGAGTGCATTTCCCTGATGATCCCCGTCCGTTCGGGTTGATGGTCCAATTGCACAACATGCCTGCGAACAGGCGTGTGCGTTTCAAGACCTTCACCGCTGATAGCGATCCGGTATTCCGCTCACTGACCGATATCTGGCCCGCCTCCAACTGGATGGAGCGAGAGGCTTTCGATTTCTTCGGTTTCCGTTTCTCCGGTCACCCCGATATGCGCCGTATCCTGAATATGGATTCGCTGGAGGGTTGGCCCCTCAGAAAGGAATATCCCCTGGAGGATCCTTTCCGTAAAGACAAAGACGATAAGATGTTCGGACGCTGATCCGTACCCAACCACACCGGACGATTCACATGGCTACGCCCCAATCCCCTGCTCCAAACAACAGCCAGACTGCGCTGCAGGAGAAGGAATATACCATTCTCAATCTTGGGCCCACACACCCGGCCACCCACGGTATTTTCCAGAATATCATGAAAATGGACGGGGAACTCATCGTTTCCGCCGAGCCCACCATCGGGTACATTCATCGTGCATTCGAAAAATTGGCCGAAAGAAGACCTTATTACCAGGTTACACCCATCACCGACCGGTTGAACTACTGTTCCTCGCCCATCAACAACATGGGCTGGCACATGACTGTCGAGAAGCTGGCGGGAATCGAGATTCCCGAGCGCGTACAGTATCTGCGCGTCATCGTCATGGAACTCGCCCGCATTGCCGACCACATCATCTGCAATTCGGTGATCGGTGTAGACAGCGGTGCGATGACCGGGTTCCTTTATGTATTCCAATGGCGTGAGTTCATATATGAGATCTACGAGGAACTCTGCGGTGCACGTCTCACCACCAATATCGGCCGCATCGGCGGCATGGAACGTAATTTCAATGAAACCGCCTGGAAGAAGATCGATCATCTGTTGAAAGAGTTTCCAGAAGGTCTGCGCGAGTTCGAGAATCTGCTGGTGCGTAACCGCATCTTCATGGACCGTACCATTGCGTGCGGTCCCATTTCTGCGGAACGCGCCTTGTCCTACTCCTTCAGCGGTCCCAATCTGCGCGCGGCAGGTGTCGATTACGACGTTCGCGTGATGAACCCCTATTCCGGTTACGAAAAATTCGATTTCACCATTCCCGTAGGAACTAACGGCGACACCTATGACCGGTTCATGGTGCGCCAGCGCGAAATGTGGGAGAGCCTCGGCATCATCCGCCAGGCCATCGACAAGCTCGACCGGATGAGCGATAAGACCACCATTCATGCCGACGTGCCCGAGTTCTACCTGCCTCCGAAAGAGGAGGTCTACAACAGCATGGAGGCGCTGATCTGGCACTTCAAGATCGTGATGGGCGAGACGAAGATCCCGGCGGGCGAAGTTTACCATTGTGTTGAAGGAGGAAACGGTGAACTCGGTTTCTACCTGATCAGCGACGGAGGACGTACGCCTTACCGCCTGCATTTCCGCCGCCCCTGTTATATCTATTACCAGGCTTACCCCGAGATGGTGAAGGGAGCGATGCTCAGTGATGCCATCCTCACCATGAGTTCCATGAACGTGATTGCCGGCGAACTTGATGCCTGAACCAAACCATAGAGCATGAGCGAGAACAAATCCCTCCGTTTCAGTGATGAAGCCCGCGCCCTGATCGGGAAGATCATCCAGCGCTATCCCGAAGGCCGTCAGAAATCCGCGTTGTTGCCTGTATTGCACATCGCCCAGGCCGAGTTCGGTGGCTGGCTCAGTCCCGAGGCCATGGACCGGGTTGCCGAAGTACTCGGCATCCAGTCGATCGAAGTGTATGAGGTCGCTTCCTTTTACTCCATGTTCAACCTCAAGCCGGTGGGCAAGTGTGTCGTCGAAGTCTGTCGTACCGGACCCTGCTGGCTTCTCGGTGCGGAAGATATCGTGAAGTACATGGAGAAGAAGCTCGGCATCCGCGAAGGGCAGACCACAGCCGACGGTATGTTCACCCTCAAGACCGTCGAGTGCCTGGCCTCCTGCGGTACGGCCCCCATGATGCAGATCGGCGAGACCTATCACGAAAACCTGACGCTCGACAAGGTCGACACCATCCTCGACCAGTGTCGTAGTACGGTGTCCGAGCCCGTATCACACTGGCGCAAAGACAAGATCAAGGCATAACCCTTTCCAAGGAACCGCGACATGGCCAAGAAGCTACTTACCGAACATATAAACGTACCGGGTATCCGAAATCTCGATACCTACCGCCAACACGGAGGGTACGAGACCCTGAAGAAGGCCCTGGGCATGAAGCCCGACGACATCGTGGAGGAGGTCAAGAAATCCGGACTCCGTGGACGCGGGGGCGCCGGCTTCCCCACGGGAATGAAATGGAGTTTCCTGGCCAAACCCGAAGGAGTACCACGTCACCTGGTCTGCAATGCCGACGAAAGTGAGCCGGGAACGTTCAAGGACCGCTATATGATGGAGCGCCTTCCGCACCTGCTGGTGGAAGGGATGACCATCGGTAGTTTTGCT
>JAULUX010000072.1:0-17291 GCA_032111385.1 Bacteroidia bacterium | reverse complement strand
GAGTACCGACGAATTATACCTGAAGGTAAAGGGTAAAGGTGGACATGGGGCGATGCCTCACTTCAACACCGACCCGGTACTGATCGCATCTCACCTCATCGTAGCCATGCAGCAGATCGTCAGCCGCTTCGCCAACCCGACCGTGCCCAGCGTGCTGTCTTTCGGCAAAGTGATTGCAAACGGCGCCACCAACGTCATTCCCGATTCGGTCTGGATAGAGGGAACCTTCCGGACGTTGAACGAAACCTGGAGGAAACAAGCCCATGAGAGAATGCTCGAACTGGCACATCAGCTTGTGGCTTCCATGGGCGGAGAACTAGAATTCGAAATCAGAAAAGGCTATCCCGTGTTGGTCAATGATGAAAGATTGACCACGACCGCAAGAAAAAATGCCGTCATGTTTCTAGGAGAAGAAAATGTAGTTGATCTTGACATCTGGATGGCCGCAGAGGATTTCGCCTATTTCTCGCACGAAAAGAAAGCCTGTTTCTACCGACTTGGTACACGAAACGAAGCGAGAGGGATCACATCATCAGTACACACCCCAACCTTCGACATCGAGGAAGACGCATTGAAAATCGGAAGTGGACTGCTCAGCTGGCTGGCGCTTTGCGAGCTGGACATCAACCACTAATCAGTTGCTTGACCATATGACGAAGTCAGGCGACGGTTGCATCTTTTGAAACCAAATAACTTTCCGCCTTTTCGACCATTACCGTGGATCCGATAAACAAGGGCGTACGCTGATGAAGGGATTCAGGTTGGATTTCCAGTATGCGCTGTTGTCCATCAGAAGCCTTACCTCCAGCCTGCTCCATGATGAAGGCAAGTGGATTACATTCATAGAGCAAGCGCAACTTCCCGTTCTTGGCTTTACCTGTGGAGGGATAGATATAAATCCCCCCTTTGATAAGGTTTCGGTGAAAATCGGCAACCAATGAGCCAATATAACGGGTGGAGTAAGGTCGGCCGGTAGCAGGGTCATCTTCCTGACAGTAGCGGATGTATTCTTTCACCCCATCAGGGAAATGTTTGAAATTCCCCTCATTGATGCTGTAAATGCTTCCGGATGAGGGAATCATCATATCCGGATGAGAAAGGCAAAACTCGCCGATGGAAGGATCAAGTGTGAAGCCGTTCACCCCCTTTCCTGTGGTATAAACGAGCATCGTACTGGAACCGTAGATGACGTAACCCGCAGCTATTTGCTCTGTACCCTTTTGCATGAAATCCGCGGTATCGGGTGGACGACCATCGTCAGCTTTACGGCGGTAGATGGAAAAGATGGTCCCGATATTGACATTGACATCGATATTGGACGAACCGTCCAAAGGATCGATGCATACCACGTACTTGGCGTTGCCCGAAACTTTACTTTGTATTTGCACCAGGTCTTCGTTCTCCTCGCTGGCAATGGCTATGCACTCCCCTCCTGCGCCCAGGGCCTTGATGAACTGTTCATTGGCATAGACGTCGAGTTTTTTCTGATCCTCCCCCTGCACATTGGATTGACCGAAGTCTCCCAGGATTTCGGCAAGTCCAGCCTTATTGACTTCACGGTTGACGATTTTGGCCGCGATTCCAATGTCCCTTAAAAGACGGCTCAACTCGCCTTTGGCATAAGGAAAATCCGCCTGCCGCTCAATGATAAATTGACCAAGTGTGACAAAGCGTTTTGGGGCATGAGGTAATTCAGACATGCAGTTGCGTTCTTGTTTGAACAAAGATAAGGATTCAGAATCGGCGTCGAAAGGAAACATTGACGGTCCACCACAGGCTGTTCAAAATTCACCGGGGATGTGCGGCAGGACTTGAAATCAATCACTTAACCTTGCAATCATGCTCACCTCACTTCCCAAAGAAAAACTGAAAATCCTGTTGCTGGAGAACATCCATCCCACGGCGATCCAGCTTCTGAAGCAAAACGGCTACTCCGATATCGAAACCCACTCCGGCTCGCTCTCAGAAAAGGATCTGGCCGAAAAACTCGCGAAAACACACATTCTTGGCATTCGGTCGAAAAGCCAGGTCAGCGAACATGTTTTGAAGAAAGCCGAACGGCTGATCGCTATCGGCGCCTTTTGCATCGGCACGAACCAGATCGATCTGCAAGCCGCACAACGGCAGGGAATAGCCGTTTTCAATTCCCCCTTTTCCAACACACGTTCAGTAGCTGAACTGGTCATCGGACTTGCCATCATGCTTATGCGACGCGTCTATGAAAAAAGTGAAGGCGCCCATCGCGGTTTGTGGCTCAAGGAAAGCGAACGGTGTTATGAAGTGCGGGGGAAAACCCTCGGTATCGTGGGCTACGGACACATCGGATCACAGGTTTCAGTCCTTGCAGAATCACTGGGCATGCATGTGGTGTTTTACGACATCCAATCGAAGCTCAGCCTCGGCAATGCTCACGCAAGCCGCTCACTCGACGACCTGCTGAAGCGATCCGACATCATCACCCTGCATGTACCCGGCACCCCCGAAACCAAGAACCTCATCAATGCACAACGCTTGAAAAAAATGAAACCCGGGGCGGTATTGATCAACCTGAGCCGAGGTGATGTGATGGATACCTGGGCGGTGAAAGATGCCATTGAAAGAAAGCACCTTGGCGGACTGGCCGTCGATGTTTTCCCGGAAGAACCGAAAAGCAACAAGGACCTGTTCGCATCTCCGTTGCAGCAGTTGCCCAATGTGATCCTAACACCCCACATCGGCGGAAGCACGATCGAAGCACAACAGGCGATCGGTGCAGACGTTGCTGAAAAACTGATTGCATTCACCGAAGGCGGCAGCACCGGTGGCTGCCTCACTGTACCGGAAATCAGTTTGCCGGTGGTGCAAAATGCCCACCGCATCCTTCACATCCACCGCAACGTTCCGGGTGTACTTTCCGAAATCAATGGACTGTTGTCGGGCATGAAAGTGAACATACTCGGACAATACCTGAAAACGAATGCGGAAATAGGGTATGTCGTGCTTGACATTGACAAGAAAAGCAGTAGCCGGGTCATGTCTGAATTGAACAGGGTCAAGAACACCATTCGGACGCGAAGCCTTTACTGAAGAAAAACACAGGGAGGGTGACTGGCATCCAAGCACCCTGACTCCGCAGCACCGGTTCACAACAATTGGTGAAGCAAGCCTGCCCTTTCAATCCACCAGTAACCTCTTGTAGCGCCTGACCGTCTCTTCCAATCCGAGGTACAATGCATCGGAAATCAGTGCGTGACCGATGCTGACTTCATCAAGAAACGGAATCCGTTGATGGAGGAAGCCGAGATTATCCAGATTCAAATCGTGCCCTGCATTGACTCCAAGCCCCAGAGAACGTGCTTCCGATGCCGTGGAAACAAAATCCCTGACCGCGGCTTCCGGATCATCGGAATAACCGGATGCGAATGACTCGGTATACAATTCAATCCGGTCAGCGCCGGCTTCCCGAACCCACTTCACACGCTCGGGTAAAGGATCCAGGAACAGGCTAAGGCGACAGCCACAGCGCTTTATCCGTGCGATCACCCCTTTGAGAAAATCCAACTGGCCGACCATATCCCATCCTGCGTTGGAAGTCAGTACTTGAGGCGGATCCGGAACCAGGGTGACCTGTTCGGGGACCACCGCCTCGATCAATTCCAGAAACCGTTCGTCAGGATATCCCTCAATATTGAATTCGGTGTGAACGACCTCCCGAAGCAGAAAAACATCGCGGTAACGGATATGACGCTCGTCGGGTCGCGGATGAACGGTAATACCATCGGCACCGAATTCCTGGATCTTAACAGCAGCCAAAACGGGATCGGGCAACCGCCCTCCGCGCGCATTGCGCAGGGTCGCGATCTTGTTGATGTTTACACTCAGCTTCGTCATTGATGTGCAAGAATAAGCCATTGGCATGAAACCATCACAGCATGCTGAACAAATTCAGGCCATCATCTGTTTAAGAAATGGGCGGATACCTCAATCGGGTGAACCCTATGGCACCGATGCAATAAAGGCCTATGTTTGTCCGTAACCTATTCCAGACGCTTCCGTTCAACTTCAATAGACAAAGACCATGTTCGCCTCCAGGCTTATATCCGATAACATTCCTCCTCTCAAACCGGCCGACACCTGCGGACGCGCACTTGTCTGGATGGACGAGCTCCGGATCAATGCGCTGCCTGTTCTTCAAGGCAAAGAGTACCTGGGGTTGGTTTACAAATCGGAGATCAACTCCCCCGAACTCCGGCAAACCCTGATCAGCGATGCGAACTTGCGCTACCACCGGATTTTCGTTTTCGACAACCAGCACGTTTACGACCTCACCAAACTCGCATCGCTGCACAAGCTGGATCTTGTGCCCGTGCTGAACAGTCAGCAGGAATACCTCGGACTGGTCACGGTCAACGACCTGGTATCTTATTTCGCCGAAAGCAAAAGTGTTTACATGCCCGGTGGGATCATCATTCTTGAAATGCAGTTCAAGGATTACTCCATGAGCCACATCGCCCAGATCATCGAATCTGACGGCGCCCACATCCTGAGTGCCAGCGTTTCAGCCACCCGCGATTCAAATACCATTGAAATCACCCTGAAGGTCGACAAGGTTGACCTGAGCCGTATCCTGGCCGCTTTCTACCGGTTGAATTACAACGTCACATCCTCTTTCCATCAAAGCGAGCATTCCGAGGACCTTCAAAACCGTTACGAAGGGCTGATGAATTACCTCAACATGTGATTCGCACCTATCTGCGATCCACCCCCAACCTGAAGTTCCGATTTTTTGATTTTTCTTCGCAGGGTGAGAACCCGGCTTTTACTTATGCTTTTCCTCCAGCTTTGGCAGTCTTGTGCCTTTGCGCAAGCCGACTCCGACAGTATTATCAGGCTTCAACCGGCGGATATCCAATCGCTTCAATCCCTGATCCCAAGATCGATATCACAAGATACTTTTGACAGCATCAGCCTCCGGCCGGCGATCATTCAGCGGATCATCGTCACAGGCAACGAACGGACCAGGCTACCCATCATTCTTAGGGAAATGACATTCCGGGAACACGACACGCTTCCCATGTACGTGCTTGAATCGGCCATCGAACGAAGCCGGCAAAACCTGATGAATACCGGACTGTTCAATTTCGTTGAAATCCGTTATTTCCAAACAGACAACCGCGAAACGGTCATTCACATCGACTTGACAGAAAGATGGTACTTGTGGCCCTCTCCGGTGTTTGAGATCGCCGACCGCAACCTGAACGAGTGGTGGCAAAGGAAAGACCTGTCCCGTACCAATTACGGTGCCTTCGTTCGCCAGGAGAACCTCACCGGGAGGGACGACATCCTGCAGGTGCAGGCCTTGTTCGGTTACACGCAACGGTACGGGATCTACTACACCAGACCGTACATCAACCGCAAGATGAACATCGGTCTTACCGTTGGGTTCTATACCACCCGTGTGAAGGAGGTTGCCTGGGGGACCACCGACAACAAACTTGACTTCTTCAGGAATCCGGACGCGTTCCAGCGCGAAGAGACGCAGGGGTATCTGAGGCTGACCAAGCGAAGCGGACTCTACGACTACTTCTCCACCACCATCGACTACCGCATTTCCCGGGTTTCCGATACCGTCATCTCGCTCAATCCCAAGTATTTTTTCGAAGAAGAACCGATTCAACAACACATCGGCCTCACCTGGTCGTACCGGTACGACAAAAGGGATTACCAGCCTTATGCTCAGAACGGCCAATTGTTCGAAGTTGAGGTAAACAAAACCGGATTGGGACTACTGCGCCACGAACCCGACCTGATGTACATCGCAGCCGGAGTTCGCCTTTACCGTCCTTTGGCCAGGAGGTGGAGCATGGGCGCGGCATTGAAAGGCCGGATCACACAGTACCGTCCTTCACCATTTTTCAACCAGCGTGCCCTGGGTTATGGTTCGGACTACATCCGGGGGTACGACCTGTATGTGATGAATGGACAGGATTACCTGCTGTTTCGTTCCAACCTCCGGTATGCTCTGGTGACAAGAAGGATCTATGAGTTACCCTACATCCGTTCAGGTAAATTCAAACGTTTTCCGGTGGCGGTTTACCTCAACGGATTCTTTGATGCAGGCCAGGTGGAAGACCAGGTGTTCGGCTACCGCAACCCATTGAGCAACCAATGGCAATACGGAACCGGAGGCAGCCTGGACGTTGTCACGTATTATGATATCGTACTCCGATTTGAGTACGCTTTCAACCGGATGGGGGAAAGTGGATTTTTCCTCCGCATGGGCTCGGTTTTCTAGCCGATCCGCTACCGCTTCAACGACCAATTGAGCCGTGAAGTACTTTTGGCTACCTTCGCCTGAATGAAAGTGGCACTTTACGCCCGACAGGTAGCCCGTGAACATTTCCCATTCATCAGCCAGTTGCTTGATGAATTGAAACGGCTTCGGACAGACCTGTTCATCTACCAGCCTTTATACCATGAGCTCATTGGCGGCGGCGTAGATACCGATTCCGTCGTTCCTTTCCACGCCGGATCGGAGATCCACAACAAAGTCGATTTCCTGATCAGTCTGGGTGGTGACGGAACCATCCTTGACACCCTCACACTTGTACAAGACAGCGGGATCCCGGTGCTTGGGATCAACCTGGGACGACTTGGCTTTCTGACCAGCATCGGCAGGGACGAAATCGCCATGGCCATGGATGCTCTTGAAAAAGGACATTTCACCCTGGACAATAGGGCCTTGTTACGCCTGGAATCGAATCGAAACCTGTTCGGGGGAGCCAATTACGCCCTGAACGAGCTGACCATCCACAAAAAGGACAGCTCAAGTATGATCACCATTCACACCTACCTCAACGGCGAGTACCTCAATTCCTATTGGGCAGACGGTCTGATTATTGCCACCCCCACAGGATCTACCGGTTATTCCATGAGTTGTGGTGGCCCAATTGTCGCACCTTATTCAGGAAATTTCGTCATCACCCCCATTGCACCCCACAACCTCAGCGTGCGGCCGATCGTGGTTTCGGATAAAAACGTCATCTCCCTGGAAGTTGAGGGAAGGAATCCATATTTCCTGGCTACACTCGACTCCAGATCGGTCACCATTGACACCGCTATCTCATTGGCTGTCAGAAGAGAAGACTTTACAATGAACCTGGTCAGGCTGGGTTCATCCAACTTCCTCGACACCCTGCGCAAGAAACTGGGATGGGGATTGGACACAAGAAATTAAATCCCCCGACCGATTGAGAGGATGCGGATTCCCGATATGCATAAAATACTATTTTTGTCCAAAGGCCCGATCCTACCTATGATGAAATACAGAGCCTCGGCGATTGCTCTCCTCCTGATATTTATCAGCAGCATGGCCTATTCCCAGCGACTACGCGCGCGTTGGAAAGCCTATCGGTATGAATGGAGTGCAGGAATTGGTGCCAGCAACATTCTGGGTGACCTGGGTGGAGCCAACGCAATTGGAACAAATGGATTCAAGGATCTTGAGTTGGGTCTTACCCGTCCTGCTTTGACAGTAGGTCTCCGCTACCGTCTCGGCCAGAACTTTTCCATTCATTCCCACCTCACTTACGGACACGTTCGCGGCGACGACAAATTGACCGAAGAGTTTTTCAGGAATAATCGCAATTTGAATTTCAAAAGTGACATCTACGAGTTCAATGTCAATTTTGAAGCCGCACTGCTTAACCAAAGACAAGGGGGAATTTACCGCCTGAAAGGGGTAAGAAGAACATCGACATTTGAAAGTTCGCTGTATGCCTTTGCGGGAATCGGGATCTTCCATTTCAACCCAAAAGGCATGATCGACGACAAGTGGTACCGTCTTCAGCCAATGGGTACCGAAGGACAAGGCATTTCTCCTGCTCGAGAAAAATACAATCTCACGCAATTGTGCATTCCAATGGGCATCGGTGCCCGGTATTTCTTCAACCGCCGCATGGGCATCGGATTTGAGTTCGGTATCCGTAAAACCTTCACCGATTACATTGACGATGTAAGTAAAACCTATTACGACAACGACGCCATCAAACAGAAATACGGTTCCGTTGCGGCAGCTCTTGCAAACCCAAGTTTGTCTTTTGCTGCTGACCCCGAAAACGACAACATTACAGCTTCCGGTCAACAACGAGGGGATCCCCGCGATAACGACGCCTACATGTTTGCGATTTTCAGCATCCATTACAAGCTGAGGACAGGAAGGACCAACTTCCCTGTATTCTGACAATCCTTTTTCAGGCGTATTCTCCTGAAGAAACGATACACCATCACATACTTCAAGTGGATTTCCGGCGTTTGATGCTTCCGGTGAAAAGAACCCTGATCGTCCTTATAACAGTCGCTTTGTCGGCTCCTACGATTCTTTACTCGCAATCGAGGGAAATGGGAATCATGCTGGGAACGATGGGATACCGAGGAGACCTGGATCCTACTGTTTACGACAACCGATACCTTGAGCCGGCTGTTGGCCTATTGTACAGGCGGTCCTACAGCAACCACTGGTGCTTCAAAGCCGGCTTGAATTACGGCCACATCCAGGCCAGTGACACGAAGGCGGAGGATGACTGGAGCAAGAACAGGAACTTGAATTTCCGTTCCCATATCATCGAGGCGACCGGACAATTCGAGTTCAACTTCTTCCCCTACCAAACGGCCAGTCCTTTCTCGAAATTCAGCCCTTACCTATTCTGCGGATACAGCCTATTTCACTTTAATCCAAAAGCTGAAATCAACGGAGAATGGGTGAAACTTCAACCCCTGGGCACTGAGGGTCAGGGGACGGACCAATATCCTGACCGTAAAAAATACAGTAGGACTAGTCTTGCCTTCACCTATGGCGGAGGAATTAAGTTCAAGATCATGCGCCGCTTCGGACTCATGATCGAATCCGGAATTCGCTCGGCATATACAGATTACCTCGACGATGTAAGCTCTACTTACGCCGATCCGCTCGCTGTCAGAAGAGAGCATGGTAAAACGGCCATGGCACTGAGCGACAGGTCGCTGGAACAAGTACAGGGTGGGAACGTGGGGCGGCAACGCGGCGACCGAAGAAACCGCGACCTCTATGTTTTCACGGGTGTTCAACTCACTTACACTTTGTCGAAGAAGTACATCGACAGCTGCAGACCTTTCCGAATCAAATTGTGGTGAGGCCGATCGCGTTAAAGGCTGTTAATTGGAGAAGTTCTCTCCGCTCCCTAGCCCCATTTACTACATTTGCGGGCTCCCAATGATGGCCACCGGCATAAAAGATAAAATTGACCTGAACCGTCTTCCCGACCATGTGGCTATCATCATGGACGGAAACGGTCGCTGGGCCAAACAACAGGGCAAAGTCAGGTCCTTCGGGCATCAGAGTGCCATCGAGGCGGTTAGGGATACGGTAGAAGGAGCAGCGGAAATTGGCATTAAGGTATTGACCCTTTACGCTTTCAGTACTGAAAACTGGAACCGACCCAGATTGGAGGTGGACGCCCTTATGCATTTGCTTGTCCATACGATTTCGAAGGAGATGCCAACACTGATGAAAAACGACATCCGGCTGGCCAGCATCGGTGACATCGACTCACTTCCGTCGAGAGTTGCCAAAAACCTCAAAAAGGCCATCGATGCGACTTCATCCAACAAAAGGATGACATTGGTTCTTGCGCTCAGTTACAGCTCACGATGGGAAATCACCACCGCCATGAAGAGAATCGCAGTGGAAGTCAAACAAGGATTGCTTGATCCTTCGCAGATTACCGAAGAGCTTGTCAGCAAGCACCTCGAAACAGCAGCATGGCCCGACCCCGAACTGTTGATCCGCACCAGTGGCGAGGCAAGAATCTCCAACTACCTGTTATGGCAAATCGCTTATGCCGAGTTGTATTTCACCAGCAAACTCTGGCCTGACTTCCGCCGGGAAGACCTCTTCGAAGCCATACTGGATTTCCAACAACGTGAACGCAGGTTTGGTAAAACCTCCGAACAACTCCGTTCCGAGCATGCGTAAACGACTTCACCTACTCCCTTTCCTGCTATTGATCCTGCTTGCTTCGCCCGGGAAGCTATTCTCCCAGGTTGGAACAATCGGAGAAGAGGAGATCAACATCGACTTTGGCAATCCCAAAGAATACGAGCTTGGCGGCGTCAAAGTCAGCGGAGTCAGGTTCCTGGACGAAGGGGTATTGATCACCCTTACCGGACTTAGCATAGGGGACCGATACCGCATTCCGGGTGAACGGATTTCCATGGCAGTCGAAAACCTTTGGAAACAAGGATTGCTGTCCGACATCAAAGTGGTGGCCACCCGCATAACCGGAGACCGGATTTTCCTTGAATTCCAGGTAGTCGAACGACCTCGCCTGTCGAAGTTTGCATTCACCGGCATTTCCAAGAACGAAGCTGACAAGCTGCGCGAGAAGTTGCAACTCGTCAAAGGAAAGATCATCACCGAAAACCTGATTTACATGACCAGGAACCGGGTCCGCGAGCATTATATCGAGAAAGGCTTCCTGTTCGTTGAAATCGGAATCACAACGGAAAGGGACTCTTTGGCCGGACAAAACCAGGAATTGATGCGCATCTCGGTATCGAACAAACGCCGGGTGAAAATCAATGATGTTGTCATTCATGGAAACCAAGCCCTGAGTGAAGAGAAACTCCTTCGCAAAATGAAGGGCAGCAAAGAGAAAGCCTGGTATAAGATTTTCAGCTCCTCCAAGTACCAAGACGAGTCGCTGGAGAAGGACAAGGAGAAAATCGTCGAAACCTATGCCGGTATGGGTTACCGTGATGCGCGAATTGCGCGAGACAGCGTGTATCGTCACGACGACCAGACAGTGAACGTGGAGCTGTGGCTTGAGGAGGGCCCCAAGTACTATTTCCGGAACATAAGCTGGGTCGGCAACACGAAATACTCCTCTTCATTCCTGTCCCAAACGCTGGGTATCCGCAAAGGTGAGGTGTACAACCAGAAGAAGCTGGAGGAGGGGTTGTTCATCTCCCAGACCAGTCGCGACATCAGCTCGCTTTACATGGATGACGGGTACCTGTTCTTCCAGGTCACACCGGTTGAAGTGATGGTGGAAAACGACTCCATCGACATCGAAATGCGCATCTATGAGGGCAAGCAAGCCACGGTGAACCGCGTAACCGTGAAAGGGAATACAAAGACCAATGACAAAGTGGTGATGCGGGAAATCAGAACCCAGCCCGGCCAGCTTTTCAACCGTTCCGACATCATCCGAACACAACGTGAACTTTCACAACTCGGCTATTTCGACCAGGAGAAGCTGAACGTCACACCCAAGCCCAATCCTGCGGACGGCACGGTTGACATCGAATATACCGTAGAAGAACGCCCCTCCGACCAGCTCGAACTTTCGGGTGGCTGGGGAGGTGGTGCCGGTGTGGTGGGCACGTTGGGGATTTCATTCAACAATTTCTCCGCCAGGAACATCTTCAAAACCAAGACCTGGTCGCCGCTGCCTACCGGCGACGGACAACGACTTTCGATCCGATTCCAATCGAACGGACGTTTCTTTCAGAGCTACAATGCCTCTTTCACTGAACCCTGGCTAGGAGGAAAAAAACCGAACTCACTCAGCTTCTCCGTTTTTCACTCGGTTCAAACGGACGGCCTGCCCAAAGGAAGTGAAGACCGTTCGGTACTGATGATCAGCGGATCCTCCGTAGGACTGGGCAGGAGGTTGAAATGGCCGGACGATTATTTCCAGATCTATCACGAAATCACCTACCAGAACTACTTCCTCGACCAATGGTCCGGTACTTTCCTCTTTACAGATGGTATTTCGAACAACCTGAATTTCGAGCAAACCATTTCCCGTAACTCGGTCGACGGACTGATATGGATACGTAGCGGATCACAGTTATCCTTCACACTCCAACTCACCCCGCCGTTCAGTGCATTCAATTCCTCGATAGACTACAGCACCGCCGAGCCGACTGTCAAATACAAATGGATTGAATACCACAAATGGAAATTCAGTGGTGCATGGTACAGAAGCCTGGGTAACAAATTCGTTGTTTTCTCGCGGGCTCAGATGGCTATTCTCGGATATTACAATGAAGACATCGGCCCTTCCCCCTTCGAACGATTCTACCTGGGTGGGGATGGTCTTTCCGGATTCGCGCTTGACGGAAGGGAAATCATCGCCCTCAGGGGATACCGGAACAATACCGTCACCCCGCGTATTAAAGGCAGTCCCGTGGGCGGAACCGCGTACAACAAGTTCACCGCTGAACTTCGGTTCCCGGTGTCATTGAACCCCTCCGCTACGATCTATACCCTGGCCTTCATTGAAGGCGGGAACAACTGGCTCGGCATGCGGTATTTCAACCCTTTTAACATCAAGCGTTCGGCCGGAATCGGCGTGCGCATTTTCCTTCCGATGTTCGGATTGCTTGGTCTTGATTGGGGTTACGGATTCGACGAGGTGGAAAATCTGCCCGGCGTAAATGGTGGACAATTCCACTTTACCATCGGACAACAATTCTGATTCTGACCCAAAATCGTCGTCCGGTATCCGATTTCATGAAGCAATGCTGAAAGACTCGGGTAAATAAATTCATCCCATGCAGCCCAAAACAACAACATATTGGCATTAATTTACTGGACTACAACGCAATGGAGAAGGCACGCAGACAGGATCACTTTGGCCGCTTAAGCGGTATTCGTTACTTTTGGCACGATAATTTGATACAGGGAACATCTCTTTAAAAATCTCCCTCACCATGAAAAAGAACCTGAGAACCTCCCTCCTGCTCATTGCCTCCCTTCTGATCTGCGGAGTGTCATCTGCACAGAAATACGCATTCATCGATTCGCAGTACATTCTAGACAATATTTCAGAGTACAAAGCGGCGCAGCAACAGTTGGACCAACTGAGCATCTCCTGGCAAAAGGAAATCGAATCCAAATACGCTGTCATTGACAAGCTATACAAGGATTACCAGGCCGAGCAAATCCTCCTAACCGAAGACATGCGCCGTAAGCGTGAAATGGAAATCACCAACAAAGAGAAAGAAGTCAAAGAATACCAAAAACAAAAGTTCGGTTACGAGGGAGAATTGTTCAAGAAGAAACAAGAGCTTGTAAAACCCATTCAGGACAAGATCTACAATGCCGTGAAAAAACTGGCAACCGAACAGAGTTATGCCGTCATTTTCGACAAATCGGGAGATCTGGTGATGCTTTATACGAACCCGAAATACGACAAGAGCGACGACGTCCTCCAGGCGATGGGATATAAGGCCGGCAGTAAAAATGAAGCCCCTGCAGCCGGTGGACCTGCCAAAGACGCAGACAGTGGCTCCGGCGGAACAGACCAGCGTAAATAAACGAATTCCACATCCTTAACAAAATCCCCTTCAACTGAATCATCACTTCCTATGAAACGTATCCTGAATATCCTGTCGCTGTTCATTCTCACCGCTCTGCCGTTAAAAGGCATTTCCCAACACACCCACAAATTCGGACACGTAAACTCGACCCAGCTACTTAGCCTGATGCCGGAAACAAAAGCTGCCGACTCATCCCTGCAAAAATTCGGTGTTTCACTCGAGAACCAGTTGAAAACGATGACTGCAGAGTACCAGGGAAAAATCACCGACTTCAAGTCCAAAGAAGGTTCCATGGCAGACCCGATCCGTGAAGCCAAATTGAAAGAGATCAGCGATCTTGAAGATCGAATCCAAACTTTTCAGGAGTCGGCACAATCATCCATGCAGAAAAAAAAGGAAGAGCTTTACACGCCGATCCTGAAGAAAGCCGAAGAAGCGATCAACGCAGTTGCCAAGGAAAATAAATACTCCTACATCTTTGATACCGGAGCCGGTGCATTGTTATTCGCACAAGAATCTGATGATGTATTGCCCTTGGTAAAAACCAAGCTGGGACTCAAATAACCCAGAATCCACACGATAGAAGCCGGGACTCAATGATCCCGGCTTTTTTGTAGATGGCAAGGTACCGCACGATCTATCCCCCCTACTCGACAGCCTGTTTACAACCACTTCAGGAATGAACTATCTTTGATTATGGCTCGACCACCATCCGCATCCAAAAGGCCGTTGGGCATTTTTGACTCCGGAATCGGAGGGTTGACCGTTGCCAATGCCATCCATGAGCGGATGCCAGGAGAATCCATCATCTATTTCGGAGACACTGCGCACCTACCCTATGGAGACAAATCGCCGGAATCAATCCGTCGGTGGAGCAAGGTGATCTCGGATTTCCTGATGGAGTTCGATTGCAAGGCCATCGTGATCGCCTGCAACAGCATCTCTGCAGTAGCTTTTGAAACCGTACGGAAGCACATCGGTAAACGTTCGATTGTAATCAATGTCATCGATCCGGTGGTTGACCATGTCTGTCACAACTCACAAACACGACATGTCGGCATCATTGGCACGAAAGCCACTATACGTTCGGATGTTTACGCCACCAAGCTTCAAAAGAAGAAAAAACGTCTGGAGGTTTCTTCTCTGGCCACCCCGCTGCTAGCCCCTATGATCGAAGAGGGGTTCTTCAACAACACTATTTCGAGGACGATCATCAACGACTACCTTTCTCGCCCTAAGTTGAAAAAAATAGACAGCCTTGTACTGGGGTGCACGCACTACCCCTTGATCAAGCCTGAAATAGAGCAATACTACCAAGGACGCGTACAGATTTTTGATGCGGCAGGCATCGTTGCCGACCATGTAAAAGTGCGCCTGATCGAAGAAGGACTCCTGAACAAAGGCAAAACAGGACGACATCAGTTCTTCGTATCCGACTTCACCCGTTCGTTTGAACAAAGCACCAAACTCTTTTTCAAAGGCAAAGTTAAATTGCTTCAAAAGGACCTTTGGAAATCCGATTCCGGTGATTGAGTCCACCAGTTGTGCTCTCCGCTGCATTTATCGATCCGAACAAGCAATAATGAAGAAAGGCCCTGTTGTCACAGAGCCTTTCAACGCATTTGGTTGATATGAATCAATAAAACTTCGAGCGATTGTCAATGATGTTTGCCTTTTCACGGAGTGCATTGGAAACTTCATATTGCGTGCGACCTTGAAGCTGGTTAAGCAGCTGTCGGGCTTCCTGTTTCAAATCGGCAGGATCCTTCACATCGGCAAAAGAAACCACTTGCACTACATACACACCGTTGGCACCCTTGATGGGAGCACTCGTGGTTCCGGGCTTCATGGCCTGGATGAATCCGACTACATAGGGCTCCATACCGGAGTTGGGCAGGAAGGGTGAAGCGAAAAGTACGTTTTCAGCAGTCATCACCTGGGCGTTATTGGAAGAGGCGATGGATTCCAATGCGCCGCCTTTCGACAATTTCTCCTTGAGCATTTCCGCTTTCTTGTCGCGGCGGACTTCAACTGTCAACTGATCACGAACCTGCTCGAGGGTGGCAAGTCCTTTCTCCTTCCGATCGACCAGTTTGGCAATGACAAAGCGGTTTCCGAACTCGTACGATTTGGAAACTTCGCCGGGTTCAGCATTAAACGACCAGCGGACGAGCTCTCTTGAATTCTCAAGTGCACCGATCTGCCTGGTGTATTGCATAATGTTGCTCTCGGTGTTTTTAGTCAGTTTTTGCTCAGTCACCGCAGCATCGAAAGCTTCAGCCGTCGTATTCTTTGATGCGAATTCGTTTGACTTGACATACACGGACTGGTAGGTCTTACTGCTGGGTTCAATTTTCTTATCGACATAAGCCACATTGACCTGACGGCTGGCCTTTCCTTGATCGGTGATGTGAATGATATGGATTCCGAACTGGGTCTCAACGATGGTATAATCACCTTTTTGACCTTCGAAACAGGCATCATTAAATTCAGCAACCATCATACCCGGCATGAACCATCCCAAGTCACCACCCTTGCTCTTGGCACCTTCGTCTGTAGAATACTGATTGGACAGCGCCTGGAAATTCGCACCACCCTGAAGAGCCTTCTTGATGCTGTCGGCAGTAGCAAGAATTGCATCTTTCTTGGCCGGATCAAGCTTGAGCAGGATATGGGAAGCCTTGACCGAATCGGGGAGGAACTTGACATTCGAAAGTTTGGCCAATCGGTATGAACCTGCCTCCTCGTAGGGTCCGTAGACAAAACCGATTTCAGCGTTGAACATGATGCTATCGATGGACGGTGGCAGGGATCCTTTCTTCATGTAGCTGGGGCTGTAAGAAAGGTCGCTGTTGAGTGCCACGAACATTGAATCATTTTGTGCAGTCTTGAATTCTTCAACCAGTTTATTGATTCCAAACAACGCAGCCTGACGGTCCACGTCGGTAGGTATGATTTCAAAGGTCACATAATCGATGGTGGTTGAAGCCTCCTGCTTGTATTTCTTCTGGGTGGCGTTGTACAAGGTTTTCAGGTCGGCGTCAGTCACCTCGATGCTGCTGTCAGAGATGGAAGTATAAGGAAGCGTCACAAACCGGAGGTTGGCCGAACGGGTACGGGCGAGGTAGTCCTGACGAGCCTCAGCGCCGGAGATATAAACACCTTGTTTGAGCAGGTTGTTGTATTTCTGCTGTATGCGCTCTTCACGGATTGCGTTTTCGAAAATCAGCCATTGCTGACGGGTGCGACCGGTTTGGTCGTTGTCCATGTTTTTCAGAAAATTCGCAACCGATGCAGGATTGAAGGTTCCTGTACTTGGATCGGTGAAGGCCTGTTTGATCTGAGGGTGGGGATTCTTGCCCTGTACCATGTCAACGAGTTCCTTGGCAGAACAGGTGAGTCCCAGTTTGTCATATTGAGGCTTCATCACCATGTCATTCACCAGCTGATTCCATGTCTGCTCCCTGAGCTGATCCATGGTGTTCTGGTCGACATTTTCAGTGTTGGATTGCAGTTTGTAATTGTCAACCTGCGTTTGCACCTTGCTCTCGAAATCGAGGATATTGATTTTCTTTCCGGCAATTTCGCCCGCATTGGTTTCGTTACTGGTCAGCAACCCGTTTTGCGTGGAAAAAAAATCACCCAGGATGAAAGCGGCCAGGCTGAACCCGACGATTCCGATCAACAAGCCTGCCTTGCCCCTGATTTTCTCAATGACTGCCATAATGGTCTGATTTTCTGATTTAAGGGTGCGAATATACGAAGCAAATTTCGAACCCGAAAGCCCTTTTGGGGATCGTTTCTTCGGCTCAGAGGATGTCGACCACCAACGGCGGATCAACCTTTGCTTTGCCTTTTTTCAGCCCGGATCCTCTGCTTGCGTCTGATGATCCAAAAAACAACAGCCACCGAGGTAAACAAATAAAACCATAGGGCGGATGCCATGG
>JAULUX010000071.1:0-1518 GCA_032111385.1 Bacteroidia bacterium | reverse complement strand
TGACCCGCTTACTCCAACCCGTGGCGCAAAGCATCCTCTATGGAGAACCCTGCAGCACGGTGCCGGTTTACAAGCGCCACAAAGCCTGAAAAGTCGTCCCGGGCTCGCATTTTCGTACTTTCGTTCCCTTCATTCACGCCTGTTTTCCAAGCCATGACCCTTTCACTCGATCAGATCCGCCGCCCTATCCAGGGGGAGATGGATGCTTTCGAGCCGAAGTTCAGGAAGGCGATGCAAAGCGCGGTTCCCTTGTTGGATCGGATCATGGGCTACCTCGTGAAGCGCAAAGGGAAGCAGATGCGGCCCATGTTCGTATTCTTCTCCGCAGGTCTTTGTGGCGGTATCACAGAAAGCAGCTATCGGGCCGCCTCACTCATCGAACTCTTGCACACCGCCACCCTCGTTCACGATGATGTGGTCGATGAAAGTAATCTCCGCCGTGGATTTTTTTCCATCAATGCCCTCTGGAAAAACAAGATTGCGGTGCTTGCCGGTGACTATCTTCTATCCAGAGGGTTGCTGCTGGCCGTCGAGAACGGTGACTTCGAACTCTTGCGTATTGTATCGGATGCAGTCCGGAAAATGAGCGAAGGAGAGTTGCTTCAGATTGAAAAAGCCAGGAAACTCGACATCACCGAGGACGTCTATTTTGAAATCATCTCTGCCAAAACCGCCTCCCTCATCGCCTCTTGTTGTGCTACGGGTGCATCGTCTTCCGGTGCAGATGCTGCCACTGTTCAGCGCATGCATGATTTCGGATTAGCCGTCGGAATCGCTTTCCAGATCAAGGACGATCTTTTCGATTACGAAAAAGCGCAACAGACAGGAAAGCCGAAGGGCATTGATATCAAGGAGCACAAGATGACACTGCCCCTTATCCATGCCTTGAATCATGCGGACACTACCGACAAACGCTACATCATCAATACGGTCAAAAGCTATAGCGATGACAATGCAAGGGTGGAGAAGGTGATGCGGTTGGTAGTGGACCTGGGAGGCATGGAATATGCCCGTCAGCGCATGTCCGAGTACCAGGAACGCGCCTTCACCTTGCTTAACGGTCTTCCTGATTCCGGTTACAAAACCGGTTTGGAGCAGCTGGTGCGGTTCACGACAGAGCGGACGCACTGAATCGTTGGCTGACAGCCTTTCCCCTTTCCTTTTATCAACACGGCAGCAGGCAATTCGCCCCAGGACTTATCTTTACGGGACAGATGATCAACAACGCCACAAAGGAACTTATTCTGGATGCCGCCCGAATTGACGAGGTGGTCGGCGAGTTCGTCGTACTGAAAAAACGTGGTGCCAATCTGCTGGGCTTATGTCCTTTTCACAATGAGCGTACTCCATCCTTCACGGTGTCCCCAGCCAAAGGATTTTTCAAATGCTTCGGTTGCGGTAAGGCCGGCGATTCCGCCACATTTGTGATGGAGCATGAGCACCTGACATTCCCCGAGGCATTGCGATGGTTGGCTCAGAAATACAATATAACGGTTGAGGAAGAGGCGCCTAGTCCGG
>JAULUX010000070.1:0-16474 GCA_032111385.1 Bacteroidia bacterium | reverse complement strand
CCCTCTGCAAACGTGGAAACATCGGCCTGATCAAGTCGCGCTCCACCTATGAGGGCACGGATATCGCGGGCAACACCCAAATGCGAGGCGGCATCCGCGCGGTTAGGGGTGAGACCGATTTCAAGAACCCAATCTCGCTGCACCTTGAAATAAACTGAAGCAGGAGTTCCCGGCGAAGGACCATCCTGCAATACGATGATTCCGGCATGTGATTCACCCATCCCGATTTCATCCTCAGCACAGATCATGCCTTCGGAAACCTCTCCACGAATTTTTGATGATTTGATGGCAAACGGATCTCCCTTCAACGGGTGAAGAGTTGCTCCGGGCAGGGCGACCACCACGGTTTGTCCGGCCGCGACATTCGGAGCTCCACAAACGATACGGCGTGGCCCTGCATCACCGGTGTCTACGGTGGTCAAGTGCATGCGATCCGCATTGGGATGCCGTTCACAGGTCAAGACTTTACCAATCACGACACCTTCCAGTCCGCCGGCTATACTGCACCACTCCTCCAGGTGTTCCACCTCAAGTCCGGTGTCTGTCAAAGCCCGAGCTAGTTCTGGGGGTGAATGTGGAAAATCGATAAGTGATTTCAGCCAGTTGTAAGAAACTTTCATGGAAGGTGGAGAATGACGTGGCAAAGGTATCAAATTGCCGTTGGGATGAAACCGTACTTCACGGAAGAAGCCCGGTGAAACCGGGCTTCTGAAAACGCAATATCAATGGTATGAATTCAGGAAAGGAGTTCCTTGACGATGGAGGAAACCACCTTGTTATCCGCCTTACCTGCGAGTTGTTTGGTCACTACTCCCATCACCTTTCCCATGTCCGAAGCCTGGCTGGCCCCGGTCTGTGCCATGGCTGCCTTTACAACAGCACGGATCTCGTCTTCGCTCATCATCGCCGGGAGGTAGCGGGAGATGATCTCCACCTCCTCTAGCTCTGGCTTGGCGAGGTCGTCACGCTGTTGCTTCTGGTAAATTTCAATCGACTCCTGCCTTTGCTTGACCAATTTCTGCAGCATCTTCACCTCGTCCTCCGGGGTGAGTTCCTTTCCGGCGGCGGAAGTCTTCGACAACAGAATGGCCGATTTGACGGCGCGGATGGCGCGAAGTGCCGCCTCATCCTTCGCAAGCATGGCCGTCTTCAGATCAGCTGTGATTTTTTGTTCGAGATTCATGTGAAAATGATGAGCGGTTTCAGTCAACGCGATCGTGAAGGAAGGAATTGTTCGGACGGATTTCCGGGCGGTTTTCTTCCACCGACAATGTATAACGGCTAACGTTACTTTCGGAAGAAGGGGTCACTTCGTCAAGCTTTATATTCCTTCTTCTATATGCGGGCTCCTTTTCCATATCGGCGAGTCCGCTTGGAGACTGAATCCGCATGCTGATCTCGCGTAGACGCATGATGCGTTCGCGGGATTGGATATACATTTCATCTTCCGGACTCATCGGCTGAGCGGAGGAAGTGAATCCGGCAACAGGTTGTGAGGGTGCTGAGGCGGGTGTCGGAGGGGGCAATTCGCTATAAAGATCATGCCGCACAACCTCATCGTCCTCACGAATCTCCATCACAGGAGTCGGTGTCATCTCGACTTCCTGAACGGGCAGGTTCAATTCATCCGATTCAGCCATGGGAAACTCGAAGGTGAGCAAACCCTGCTCGGATTCGAGACCTGTGTCGGACTCGGCAATGCTATTCAGCTCTTCAGCCGCAGTGAAAACACCGAACACATCTTCATCGTCAATCGCTACCGGTTCCGTCGTAAGATGCTCCAAGTTCATTTCACTCATGAACCCTACGAATGGCTCTTGCTCAAGTGAGGCCGTAAAGGGGGAATCGTCGGCATCTTCAAAAGCAGTAGGATAATCGTCAAAAGGTCCGGAGTAGTCAATACTTTCGGAAGACTTGGGCGATGTTTCGTTACGGAACATCAGGAATGGCTCTTGCAAGGGCGAAGCCATGGTGGCTTCATCCCGGATGATCAAAACAGGCTCCATCGGATCCAATGGTGCTGAGATGGAATTGAAATCGGAAAGTTCATCGACAACCGGAGCAGCATCGTCTTTCACCTCATTCCGGACAATAAGGACAGGTTCCAAAGGATTGACAACCGGCACAGGCTCCACTTCCATTTTCGTTGACACTTCGACCTCGGTCTCAGACACCATCGGCTCGTCGAGCAGATGGTGCACGATCACTTCCGGTCTTTTTTCCTCAACCGCTTTTTTTTGACCGGTATGGAATCCTGTTGCGATGACCGTGACAGACACCTTGTCGCCCAGCGTTTCATCGCGACCGATACCCATGATGATATCGGCTGTCTGTCCGGCTTGAGCCTGGATGTAATCGTTGATCTCTCCGACTTCATCCATGGTCACTTCGACATTGCCGCTGGTGATGTTCAGGAGGATGTAATTCGCACCGACAATCACGTTGTCATTCAAAAGCGGAGAGTCCAAAGCGGCTTCCGCGGCACGGATCGCACGGTTTTCACCTTCTGCTGCGGCTGAGCCCATGATCGCCACTCCGCTGTCCTTCATCACGGTCTGAATATCCGCAAAGTCGGTGCTGATGTGCATCGTGTTCGTGATGATTTCAGCGATACTTTTTGCAGCGACGGCAAGTACGTTATCGGCGTGTCCGAAAGCATGACTGATGTTGAGGTTGCCGTGCATCTCCCGCAGCTTATCATTGCAGATGACAAGCAGGGCATCCACGTTTTTCTTCATTTCCTCGATACCGATCTCGGCCTGCTTCCGGCGTTTAGAGCCTTCAAACACGAATGGTACAGTGACGATTCCAACGGTGAGGATTCCACGCTCTTTGGTAATGCCGGCAATGATGGGAGCCGCCCCGGTTCCGGTTCCACCGCCCATCCCCGCAGTGACAAAGGCCATGCGCGTATGTTCACCCAGATGACGGAGGAGTTCCTCCCTGCTCTCGATTACGGCCTGACGACCAACTTCAGGAACAGCTCCGGCTCCCATGCCCTGGGTGAGACTGGGTCCGAGCTGGATCTTGTCCGGAACGGGGCTGATGGTGAGCGCCTTCGCATCGGTGTTGCAAATCAGAAAATCAACACCCTTGATGCCTTGGCGGTACATGTGGTTCACGGCATTGCTTCCGCCGCCACCAACACCGATCACTTTGATGATCGAAGGGATTTCGGGTTTGAGCTCGAAGGGAATCAACGGAGATTCCGGATCTGAAAATAAAGGCTGGTTCATGGTATGGTGTGTGTGTTTTTTTTGTGTTGGATCAAAGCTTGTCGTCACGGTCATCCCCGAACAACTGCTTTTTGAACAGGTCAAACCAGGGTCCCCGTTCTTTTGGAACGGCGGGACCCGGCGCCGGCAAGGTCTGGACCGGCTTGCGCATCTGGCTTTCGAGGTCCTTAAGGCCCTTGATCACAAGACCGACTCCTGTGGCATACATTGGACTTTTCACTTCGTCCATGCCTTTACCGAGGTGTTCATTCGGGTAACCGATACGGGTATCCATTCCCGTGATATACTCGACAAGCTGAGTTACATTCTTAAGTTGGGAACCTCCACCGGTGATGACTATCCCGGCGATAAGCTTCTTTTCAAATCCGGAGCTCTTGATCTCGTAGTACACGCTTTCAATGATCTCCTCCATCCGGGCCTGGATGATGGATGCGAGGTTCTTGACCGAGATCTCCTTGGGTTCGCGACCGCGCAACCCGGGGATAGATACGATTTCGTTGTCCTTCATCTGCCTCGCGAGAGCGGAGCCGAATTTGGTCTTCAACAGCTCGGCCTGGTTGCGGATGATTGAACATCCCTCCTTGATATCGTCAGTGATGACATTTCCACCAAAAGGAATGACGGCAGTGTGACGGATGATGCTGTCCTGGAAAATGGCGATGTCGGTGGTGCCACCGCCGATATCGACCAACACCACTCCGGCTTCTTTTTCCTCATCGGTCAGCACGGCCTCGGCAGATGCGAGCGGCTCAAGGATAAGGTCGACAGAATGGAGCCCTGCTTTGTTGACACACTTGTGGATGTTGTTGGCGGCGGTGATCAGTCCTGTGATGATGTGGCAGTTGGCCTCCAAACGGATTCCCGACATCCCGATGGGATCCTTAATGCCCTGCTCATTGTCAATGATGTATTCCTGCGGGATCACATGGATGATTTCCTCACCGGGGGGCATCGCCAGTTTGTACATGTCCTGTACGATGGCATCGATGTCCTTTCTACCGATTTCATCGTCGGTGCTTGTGCGGGTGATCATTCCACGGTGCTGCATGCTCTTGATGTGCTGACCGGCGATCCCTACATGTACATCCTTGATTTCAACTCCCGATTTCGATTCCGCTTCGGCAACGGCATCCTTGATGGATGCGACCGTCTTTTCGATGTTGGCAACCATGCCACGCATCACACCCAAGGACTCCGAACGCCCCATTCCCATGATCTCGACCTTCCCGTGTTCGTTACGGCGGCCGACTATCGCGGCGATTTTGGTAGTTCCTATGTCAAGGCCGACAATGATGCCCGAGTGTTCCATGCGTTCAATTGGTTTTGGTACAAACGACCTGATTTTTGTACTTCAGGTTGATAACAGAATATTTATTCCAGCCGGTCTTATTCAGACCTTCCCGGTAAAAATGGTGCAGGCGCTCCAGTTTGTCATCGATTGAAACCGTGTCACCCAACAGGATACGGTGAGAGCCGACACGCGGGATCATTTCCAACTCTTGATGCTCATTGACATAAATCTGCTCCGTGTTGGCTGACCAGAACGAATCCGCTTCAATGCGACAGGCCAGGACATAAACCTGTTCGATGATCCTGGAGAAATCCTGCGCGTCTGCAGCTCCTGAATGGAAACTGTAATGCACTTTCCCTTCAGAAAAACGGTTGAAGATGTAACCGCTGGCCACCAGCACCGGAGGGGAATAACGCTCCGCTAAAGGCATGAAAACCCCCTCATTATCAATGAAAAACTGCTCTTCGTTCATGTTGATTATACGCACGATGGGATCCCGCTGAACCAGGTCGGCATGCAGGGTTCCATCAAGCGCTGAATATACTTCAGCGCTCTTCACGTACGGATTGTTCAAAATCCTTTTTTCCAACATTCCCGTGTTGATGACACCCAGGGTTTTACCCATGACACGGCCGTTGAATTGGATGATCTCCTCCACTTCGGTCCGGTCGATGAAGTCATGCTCATCTTCGTTGAGAATATTTACTTTGAGGTTCCTGCATTTCAATGCGGACTGACGTTGATCAACAAAACCCAGCATCGCGAGGAAGCCGGCTGCTGCAATCACCAGCAGGACGCTGAATACTACCGTTTTAACTCGTGGATGGACTTTCATTTCTTCTCCAATATTTTCTGAATGGGAATTATCAATTGATCGATGTCTCCTGCTCCCAGTGTCATCAGGACCTGGGGCGTATTCGAAGCGATAGTTGAGAGGAGTTCCTCACGGGACAGTAACTTCTTTTCAGCGCAAGAAATTGATTTCAAGATCAAAAGGGAATCAACACCTGGGATGGGCAGCTCGCGTGCGGGATAGATGTCCATCAGGTAAACCGCATCGGCCAGGCTGAGCGCTTCGGCAAATCCATCCGCAAAATCGCGTGTACGGCTATAAAGATGAGGCTGGAAAACGACAGAAATGTGTTTACCGGGATAAAGCTCCCTTGCGGAGGTGATCACGGCCCTTATTTCTTCGGGATGATGTGCATAATCGTCAATATACGTCGTATTCTCCGTTCGCACTATGACATCGAAACGCCTTTGAACACCTCTGAAACCGGAGAGCGCTTCTTTCAGGGAGACCATGTCCACACCGCGTTCCAGGGCCAAGGCGGAGGCTGCCACGGCGTTCTCCACATTGTGTCTTCCGGGAAGGCCTAGCCGAAGTCCTTGAACAACGAAACCCGGTGTCACCAGGTCGAAGATGTACATGCCCTCCTCGACACGGATTCGGTCGGCTCGGTAATCTGAATCATCATTTTCGATCGAATAGGATAGCTGCCTGGCACTTGTCTGTCCTATATCAAGTCCTCGCCGAACCAGCAGCAATCCGTCCGGCGACACCTGCGATGCAAAGCGCCGGTAAGTGCGCTGCATTTCGTCGGCGCTACCATAGATGTCGAGGTGATCGGCATCCATGGAAGTGACAATGGCGGCTTCAGGATGCAAAGTGAGGAAGGACCGGTCAAACTCATCAGCTTCCACCACGATTTCATGATTCGCCCTGCTTGGGACGCCAAGCACAAGATTGCTACCGTAATTGGCGCTGATTCCTCCGAGGAAGGCAGTACAGTTCCGCCCGGCTATGCGAAGAATGTGCGCCAGGATGGTGGAAGTGGTCGTTTTGCCATGTGTACCGGCGACAGCCATGGTGGGAACATCACCGGTGATAAGACCCAGAACTTCCGACCGTTTCAAGAGGTCATATCCCCTCTCCTTGAACCAATTCAATTCCGCATGTCCCGATGGTATCGCGGGTGTGACGACAATCAAAGTAGAATTCAATTGACGTTCATCGAGAATCGATGCCGGTATTTTTTCTAAAGAATCCTCGTAATGAATTTTCATCCCTTCCCGCTCCAATCCAAGGGTGAGTGGTGTTGATGTCCTGTCGTAGCCGGCAACTATTTTTCCGGAGGCCATGAAATACCGCGCCAGCGCACTCATCCCGATTCCTCCAATGCCCAGGAAATAAACCTGGCTGATGTTGTCGAACCGGGCGTTCATGACGTAGTCCTCCCTATCAATGCCAGCACCTCTGCTGAAATCTGCTTGGCAGCTTCGGGCCTGGCCAATGGCGAAATATTGCTGGATAATTGCTTGCGTCTGGCATCATCTTTCACTAACGCCAAGGCTTTGCCGACAAGTTCGGCCTGTGCCTCCGAGTCCGGAACGAGGATTGCCGCATCGCGTTCGACAAGTGCCATGCAATTCTTGGTCTGATGATCCTCTGCGGCAGTCGGCAAAGGCACAAGCAGCGCCGGTTTACGCACTATGCTGAGTTCGGAGACAGTGCTCGCACCCGCACGCGCCACAACGACATCGCTGATGGCGTATCCGAGATCCATTCGCCCGATGAAGTCAAATACCTTCACCCCATCCGATCGCAAGGCGCTTACCGCCTTTCTAGCCTCATCAACGAAACCTTTTCCCGTCTGCCAGACCAACTGAACACCGGCCGAAGTGATCTCCGAGAGGCCATGAAGAATAGCGCGGTTGATGCTTCGTGCACCCTGACTACCTCCCACCACCAACAAGACCGGCTTGTCGGGATCCAGACCAAAATAGGCAGCGGCATCGCTGCGCTTTCCTTCGACATGGAGTAAATCCTCACGAACCGGATTGCCGGTGAAAACGATCTTGGATGCCGGGAAAAACCGATCCATCTGTTCGTAAGCCACACAGATCCGGGATGCCCATCTTGCCAGAATCTTATTGGTAATACCCGGAAAAGAGTTCTGCTCCTGGATCAAAATTGGAACACGCTTGCGGGATGCGGCGAAAAGCAAAGGGCCGCTTGCATATCCCCCTACTCCGATGGCGACATCGGGTTGAAATTCGGTAACAATCCGGGATGCTTTTTGAAGACTCCTCACCAGCTTCAACGGAAAACTCAGGTTGTCCATGGACAACTCGCGTTTAATTCCGGCGATCGGCAATCCGATGATGTTGTATCCCGCAGCAGGAACCTTCTCCATCTCCATCCTACCCTCCGCACCTACGAAAAGGAGCTCCGTATCCGGCAAGGCCGACTTCAATGCATGCGCAATGGCGATCGCAGGGAAAATATGCCCTCCGGTACCGCCCCCGCTGATGATGATACGGGCCGGTCGATCAGGCTGCAGCAAGTTTTCCCTCCGCATTTTCAGATGAATAGACCTCACTACTGACACTCAGGATTATACCCAGGGCAAGACTGGTGAACCAGATGGATGTTCCGCCCATGCTGACCAACGGCAAAGGCTGACCGGTCACAGGGAAAATATTGACAGCGACAGCCATGTTGATCATGGCCTGGAAAACCAGGCTGAACCCTACCCCGACCGTGATGAGTGCGGCGAATGCCCGCTCCGTCCGCTTGACAATCTGCAATACCCTGTAGAACATCAGTAGATATAAAAACACAACAATGCCGCCTCCTGCCAGGCCATATTCCTCCAGGATGATGGCGAAGATGAAATCGGAGTAGGGGTGCGGAAGGAAATTCCGTTGATCACTGTTTCCGGGTCCTTTACCGAATATGCCTCCGGTGGCGATGGCGATCTTGGCCTGCTGGGTCTGATAATTGCCCTCCTCATCCTTTTCAGAAAAATTCTCAATGCGCGCCTTCCAGGTCTCAATCCGCCCTTTGTAACCGACCAACAAGGCCAACAATATGAACAATGCAAAAGCTGAAATTGCGATTCCCACCATGGAGGCGATATGACGGAAATGGATTCTTCCGATAAACATCAGCACCATGGATGTAAAGAACAAAACAGCGGCAGTTGAAAAGTTAGCCGGCAGGATCAATCCGCAAACCAACCCTACGGGCAGGATGATCGGTATGAAAGCTTCCCGGAAATCATTTATCTGATCCTGCTTCCTGGATAGCACCCGTGCAATGTAAAGGATAAGAGCAACTTTTGCGAAATCAGAGGTCTGGAAAGAAAGACCGATGATCGGCAAGGTGATCCATCGACTAGCCTCGTTGATGTTACTGCCCATCAACAAAGTGATCAGCAGCAAGGGAATCGCTATGAAGATCGCAAGATTGGCAATGCGCGCATAAAACGTATATTTCACGAAATGACAACCATACATGATGGCGAATCCAAGGAGCATGATGATACCATGCTTGAAAAGGTAGAATTCGGTGTTTCCCGACTGGTATTTATACGCGAGGGTGCCCGTGCTGCTATATACAGCCAGGATGCTCATGATGCTCAAGAAGATCACAACGAGCCAAATGGTCCGGTCTCCGCGGAAATAGGTTTCAAGCCAGGTCATGCCGTACTGATTATTCCGGTTGTATTATAGTGAACGAACGGCAGCCTTGAACTTGCGACCACGATCTTCGTAATTTTCAAAGAGATCGAAACTGGCACAAGCCGGCGAAAGGAGTACGGCATCGCCTTTCTTTCCGAGCCGGTATGCGGCCTGCACCGCCTCCTCGGCGGAGGAAGTCTCCAGAATCTGGGGTACCATTTCACGGAAGGCCTTTACGATCTTACCGTTATCCGTACCCATGCAGACGATGGCCTTCACCCTGCTTTTGACGAGTTCTTCGAGCATGCTGTAGTCGTTTCCCTTATCTACGCCACCTGCAATCCAGATGACCGGTCTCTCCATGCTCTCCAGGGCGTACCATGTGGAGTTCACATTGGTGGCCTTGGAATCATTGATAAAATCAATACCGTGGACAGAGGTCACGAATTCGAGACGGTGCTCGATGTTTTCGAAGTCCGTGAAACTTTCCCTGACGACATCCTTACGGATGTCAAGAATACGGCCGGCTATGCCCGCTGCCATGGAATTGTAAATGTTGTGTTTTCCCTGCAATGCAAGATCGTGGATGGACATGGTGAAGGTTTGGTTGTGTGTGTCGATGTGAAGGATTTCATTTTCAAGCCAGGCTTTCATCCCGTCTTTACGGTGGATGCTGAATGGATGAAGCGTGGCCTGTAAGGTGTGACCGGACAAATACTCGTTCGTGATGGGGTCGTCGGCGCAATAAATGAATGCGTCTGTAGCCGACTGGTTCTGTGCAAGCCTGAACTTGGATGCGACATAGCGTTCCAGCTTGTAGTCGTACCTGTCGAGATGATCCGGTGTGATGTTGGTAAGGATGCCGATGTCCGCCTTGAAAGAGTAGCAACCATCGAGTTGAAAACTGGAGAGTTCCAACACGTAATGGTCATGGCTCGCGGTGGCCACCTGGCGGGCGAAACTCTTGCCTACGTTACCGCCCAGGCCTACGTTCAATCCTGCCTTTTTAAGCAGATGATGAGTCAACAGTGTAGTTGTGGTCTTCCCATTGGTACCCGTGATACAAATCATCTTCGCATTCGTGAAACGAGATGCAAACTCGATTTCAGATACGACAGGTACTCCCCGTTCTTTGAAAAACAAGACGGATTCGGCGGTATCAGGTATCCCCGGGCTCTTGACGACCTCGGTGGCATCCTTGAAACGATCGATGTCGTGCCTTCCCTCCTCAAATGGTATACCGAGCTCAATGAATTCCTTGCGGTATCGTTCGTTGATCTTTCCAGAATCGGAAACGAAAACTCCATACCCCTTCCGCTGAGCCAGCAAGGCAGAACCGGCCCCGCTTTCACCTGCTCCCAAAACGACGATATGTCCGTTACCCGTTTGCATATCCAGATCAGCGCAGCTTTAGAGTGACAACGCTCAATACGGCGAGCATGATTCCTACAATCCAGAAACGGGTGACGATCTTCGACTCGTGATAACCGAGTTTCTGGTAATGGTGATGCAAAGGGGACATCTTGAAAATCCGTCTTCCCTCTCCGTATTTATTCTTCGTGTACTTGAAATAACTAACCTGGATCATCACCGAAAGATTTTCCACGAGGAATATGCCGCAGATGATGGGAATAAGCAGTTCCTTGCGCACTGAGATTGCAGCTACTGCGATGATGCCCCCTAGTGCAAGACTACCGGTATCACCCATGAAGACCTGGGCAGGATAGGAGTTGTACCACAGAAAACCGACGCAGGCTCCCACGAATGCGCTCATGAACACAACGAGCTCACCGGTGTTCGGGAGATACATGATGTTGAGGTAGTCGGCGAAAACCGTGTTGCCGGATACATAGGCGAACACCGCGAGCACTGTTCCGATGATGGCCGAAGTACCGGTCGCAAGTCCATCGATACCGTCTGTGATATTCGCCCCGTTGCTGACCGCCGTGATGATGAAAGTGACGATCATGATAAACAGAACAGGAAGCAGCCACACGGAATGTTCACCTGCCCATGAAATCAGGGAAGCATAATCGAACTCATTGTTTTTCAGAAAGGGGATCGTGGTTTTGGTCGACTTCTCATTCTTACCGGAAAAGAGCACCCCGTCGCTGTAGCCCAAGTCCGTCAGGACATTGGTTTGTTGATGCACAACGATGGTCTTGGCTGCCGTACGCTCACGAACCACCACATGCGGATTGAAATAGAGAATCGCTCCAACTATCACTCCCAGGCCGACCTGTCCGATCAATTTTGACTTTGCCCGAAGCCCTTCTTTGTCCTTTTTGAACACCTTGATGTAATCATCGAGGAAACCGATCAGTCCGAGCCAAACCGTACTGATGATCATGATGATCACATACACGTTATCCAAACGTGTGAAAAGCAGAACCGGCACGAGTATGGCCGAGATGATGATGAGGCCACCCATGGTAGGTGTGCCTTGTTTTTGTTTCTGCCCTTCGAGGCCCAGGTCACGAATGGTCTCTCCAACCTGCATGCGAAGCAATGACCCGATGATCCGCTTTCCAAGAAACAAGGTTATCACCAACGAAGTGATGATGGCCAATGCTGCGCGGAATGACAGGAACCTGAAGACACCTGCTCCTGGGAAGTCATAAACCTTGTCGAGGTAATCGAACAGATAGTAGAGCATGGTCAGCAGAGTTCAAGGGATTCTTCCAATACACGACGGTCATCGAAGGGATACTTCACCCCGGAGATTTCCTGGTACTTCTCATGTCCTTTACCGGCGAGAAGGATGATGTCACCGGGCTTTGCCAGTGCGCAAGCGGCACGGATCGCCTCCTTCCTGTCGGTGATGGAAAGGACTTTGCGGCTATACGCAGGAGATACACCGTCTTTCATCTGACGGATGATCTCCTCCGGATCTTCGCTTCTGGGGTTATCCGAGGTCAGGATGACACGGTCACTGAGCTCAACGGCGATGGCCGCCATTTGTGGACGTTTGCCCGGATCCCGATCTCCACCACAGCCGACAACAGTGATCACCTGCTCCTGGCCTCCACGTAGTTCCGCGATCGTAGTGAGCACATTTTGAAGTGCGTCCGGTGTATGGGCATAATCAATGATGCCTGAAATTCCGTTCGGACTACTCACCTGTTCGAAGCGGCCTTCCGGTGGCTGCAGGGATGAAAGCATGGTGAGTACGGCGAGTTTATCTTCACCTAACAGCATCGCAGCTGCATAAACAGCCAGGAGGTTGTAGGCATTGAAGCCGCCCGTCAGCCTGCACATCACCTCAGAACCATCAATACTCAGCAAAAGACCGTTGATGGAACGCTCGAGGATTCGCGCCTTGAAATCAGCGGCGGAGGCGAGGCCGTATGTCTTCACGGTCGCCTTCGAATTCTGCACCATGATCCGGTGATTCCGATCATCGGCATTCACCAGAGCAAAGGCTCCTGAAGGCAGCATATCGAAGAATCCTTTTTTCGCCTGTATGTAAGCATCGAAAGTCTTGTGATAGTCGAGATGGTCACGGGTGATATTTGTAAAAACCCCTCCAGTGAAATTCAAACCTACCACCCTGTTTTGGACGACAGCATGTGAACTGACCTCCATGAAACAATGCGTACAACCCACCTCCAGCATCTTAGACAAGAGAGCGTTCAATTGAATGGGATCGGGAGTGGTATGCGTGGAAGGGATCTCGAGGTCATTGACGAGATTCCGGACCGTGCTGATCAATCCGGCTTTGTATCCCATCTTACGGAAGACAGCATGGAGCAGAGTCGCCGTCGTTGTTTTTCCGTTCGTTCCCGTAACACCTATGAGACTCAGTTTTTCGGAAGGATGATCGTAATAATTGGATGCAATCATCGAATGGGCGAGGGCACTATCCTTGACCCTTACGTAGGTGATGCCTGAATGCAATGTGGCAGGCATTTCCTCGACAACCACGGCTACGGCGCCTTGCGAGATCACGGTCTCGACATAGCTGTGTCCATCGTTAACAGTTCCCCGTACCGCCACGAATAATGATCCCTCATCGGCTTGCCGGGAATCAAAACATACTTTTCCTATGGAAATAGTAGTATTTCCGACTACCTCCGTCAGGCCGCTCTTGTAGAGAAGATCGCTAAGTACTTTCATTAACCGAGTTCGATGGTGATAAGACTGCCTTTTAGGACAGGAGTTCCGGGTTTTAAAGATTGACGACGGACCGCACCACGTCCGATGGGCTTTACCTGAAGTCCGGATTGTTCAAGCAAGTAGATGGCATCACGCAAACCCATACCGGCCACATCCGGTACACTTCCAGGTTTGGCGTTTCGAGATTCACGGCCCAACCACTCCCCTTCGACGGCAGGAACTCCCATGCCGAGCATGCGTGTCGAAAGGGCGGCTGTGCTTGTCCGGCCGGGCTTCAAGACAGGACCTGCCAGCAAGACAGTATCCGGTAATTCCGGAAGCGGCTTGTGCATTTCGGTATCCAATGCGTAAACCTTGTCAGCGATGTTTTTGAAAACAGGACAGGCCACCGAAGCCGCGTAATATGCATTGTTACTTGGGGCATAAATGACCACTATGCAAGAATACCGAGGCTTATCCGCTGGGAAATACCCACAAAAAGAGGCCTGGTACTTTTTGCCTGCCGAGGTATAACCACTGTCGCCCTGGTGCATCACTGCAGTTCCGGTTTTCCCGGCGATTCCATACTGATTGTGCTTGATGTGCTTGGCGGTCCCACTCTCAACAACCTCCACCAGCAACTCTTTGGCCTTCGCTATCGTCCTGTCTGAACATATCTTCTCTGCGATGACCTCGGTACCATATGATCGGATGAGCTGCCCTTTGTTTCGAACCTCCTTCACAAAAAGCGGCCGCACCATCTTGCCTCCGTTAGCCACTGCATTGTAGAATGTCAAGATCTGTAAAGGAGTCAGGCGGGTCTCATAGCCGATTGAAAGCATGGGAAGAGAAACAGCCGACCACAACTTGTCATCTGTACGACGGGGTGCGATATTCGGCTCACCGGGAATCTGTAATCCCAACGGTGAATAGACATGCATGGCGTTAAGCCGCTCCAAAAATCGCTTTGGATCCTTACTGTAGGCCCGTTGTGCAATTCGTATCGTACCGACGTTTGAAGAATGAGCGAATGACTTTTTAGCTGTGATGCGTCCATATCCCCCATCGTGGGAATCGCGAATCTGCTTTCCTCCTGCAAGCGTGACGACACCTCCGTGGGTGTCGACACTGTCCTCCACGTCAAACAACCCGTCCTCGATGGCGGCCATCATGGTCGCCAGTTTGAATGTAGAGCCTGGTTCTGTCGCTTGAAGGATGGCCAGATTGAGATCCTCATCGTACTTTCCCTCCTCCTTGCCTTTGCGCAAATTGGCTATCGCTTTAACATGACCCGTGGCCACCTCCATCAGCACTGCGCAACCCATCCGGGCATTGTGTGCGACCAAGGCCTCCATCAATGCATTTTCGGCTACATCCTGAAGGTTGAGGTCGATGGTCGTGATCACATCGCTACCATCACGGGGTTCGATTTCATTCTCGGAATTCACAGGCTTCCACACACCGCCGGCTATGCGCTGCATGAGACGCTTCCCCTTTGTTCCGCGTAAATCGGAGTCAAATGCTCTTTCAATGCCGACGGATTTCACATCTGCATTGTCTACTTTGTAGCCGATGGTCCGGGCCGCCAGCAATTTGAAGGGCAGCTCCCTCCTGCTCATCTGCTCCAGAATAAGTCCACCCTTGTTCTTGCCCAATCGGAAGATCGGAAAGGTTTTCAAGGCCTTCTGCTCCTGATAAGAGATGTTACGTTTCAACAGGAAATATCGCTCACGATTCCTCCTCTTCTGCCACAACAACTGCTTGTAATAGGCTGCGGATTGGTCCTTAAACAAGCTCGAGAGTCCTTTTGAAAGTGAATCGACTTTTTCCTTGAACAAATCACTTTGCATGGCCGGAGCACCCATGTCAAGATGTACGATGTACCGGGGGATCGAGGTGGCAAGGAGACTGCCATCGGCCGCATAGATATTTCCTCTAACGGGGTTGATGTTGTTGTACTTCAGCGTCAGACTATCCGCTTTGCTTTTCCAATACTCCCCTTCGACCATTTGGAGTTGCGTCACCCGGCCCAGGATGACAAGCGCGAAAAGGATGAAACCTGCGAACACCAGGTAGCTCCTTGTCAAAATATCGTGCTTCTTTTCAGCCATTGGGAATACCCTTACTCCTTGTTGGTTTTTTTAACAATTATCTTGGCGGGTGCCACAGTCGACTCCTTCACTCCCGTATGCCTTATTGATTTTGCCACCTCGGTAAGCTTGGAACTGCGCATCAATTCCGATTTAGTGGTAATGAATTCAGAATGCAGCTCTTTGATGTCACGGTTGGTCTGGTCAATCTCGCGTACAGTCTTCTCTGCGTAATAACTGTTCCCGATATAAACCAGAGCGAGAAAAAACAGGAAAAACAGGTAGGGCATCACCTCGACCACCCTGTACCGGTCGAAATACGAAAACACATTCACCGCTTCGAGGATACGCCTGGCGATCCCACGACCGGAGCTCCCTGAATCGGATGTGACCTCTCTTTCAGGATTTTCTGCGACGGATATCTCTCTGACCTTGTTCATGTGCGCTCGGCTATGCGCATCTTCGCGCTTCTGGAACGGGGGTTTTCAATCTGTTCGTCGGCACTCGCCGTAATCGGCTTTCTGTTCAAGGGTTTGAAAGAAATGCCGGTCTGATTACCAAAAAAATCCTTGTTCACCTCTCCTTCGAAATTCCCGCTGCGGATAAAATCCTTTACCAGACGATCCTCAAGGCTATGGTAGCTAATCACAACCAGCCTGCCTCCGGTACGGATGACACTGGCTGCCTGCAGCAACAACTCGCGCAATGCGGCGAGTTCATCATTGACCTCGATTCGCAATGCCTGAAATAACTTGGCCTGAAATGTCTTTTCGGCTGCCGGAGGCACCATGCGACCAACGGTCTCGATGAGTTGGCCGGTAGTATCAATCGCACGTTCAGTACGCGCCTGCACAATGGCACTGGCCACACGCCGGTGGTTAGGCAACTCTCCATAGGTCTTCAGGATGCGCGAAAGCGCCTCCTCCGGATAATAGTTCACAACGTCTCGTGCAGTAAGCGACTGATTTCGATCCATCCTCATATCCAGCTCCGCATCAAACCGGAACGAGAAGCCACGATCAGCTTCGTCAAACTGATGGGAGGAAACGCCAAGATCTGCGAGCACTCCGTCAACTGAATCCACACCCCTTGCGTGCAGTGCATCCTGCAGCAACCGGAAATTGAAAGGAATGAATACAAACCGATCATCCGTCGGCACGTTAGGAAGTGCATCCGCATCCTGGTCGAAGGCAAACAGGCGACCTGTGGTCAGCCGCTCGAGGATGGCGCCCGAATGTCCTCCACCACCGAAAGTGACGTCTACATAGGTACCATCGGGACGGATACAGAGACCA
>JAULUX010000069.1:0-9867 GCA_032111385.1 Bacteroidia bacterium | reverse complement strand
GTCCCACGCGCAAAAAAGGGGTCGCCAACGCCATCATCTATTCCGTTTCAATCATCCTGATCTATGTGCTTCTGGGTTTCCTGGTGACGGTCACTTTGGGTTCGGATGCACTCAATGCCATGGCCAGTAACGTGTTCTTCAACATGTTGTTTTTTGTCATCTTTTTCATTTTTGCCCTTTCGTTCTTCGGCGCATTCGAGTTGACATTGCCCGCCTCTTGGGTGAACAAGGCGGATCAGGCTTCCGATCGTGGAGGACTTATCGGCATTTTCTTCATGGCCTTCACACTCAGCCTGGTTTCATTTTCCTGCACCGGACCCATCATTGGTACACTGCTGGTGGAGGCTGCACGCGGATCGTCCTATCTCGGCCCGATCATGGGAATGACAGGTTTTGCTCTGGCACTGGCACTTCCATTCGGTTTGTTCGCCGCTTTCCCGGGTTGGTTGAACTCGCTTCCTAAATCCGGTGGATGGTTGAATTCGGTGAAGGTCGTCCTCGGCTTCCTTGAACTCGCCCTTGCATTGAAGTTCCTCTCCAACGTTGACCTTGCCTACCACTGGGGCTTGCTGAAACGTGAGGTGTTCATTGCCATCTGGATTGTGATTTTTGGAATGATGGGTCTTTACCTGCTGGGTAAACTCAAGTTCAGCCACGACAGCGATCTGCCCTACATCGGCACAGCCCGCTTGATTTTCGCCATCATCGCACTGACTTTCACCGTTTACCTCGTGCCCGGTTTATGGGGTGCCCCCCTTCGGATCATCAGTGGATTTCCTCCCCCTGATTTTTACAAGGAATGGATTTCGACGGATTCAGGCGGTGATGCCTCCCATGCGGGTAGCTGTCCCCACAACCTGAACTGTTACCACGATTACGAAGCAGGGATGGCCTATGCCCGCCAAACCGGAAAGCCGGTGATGATTGATTTTACCGGCTGGAGCTGCGTGAATTGCAGGAAGATGGAAGATAACGTTTGGTCGCAGCCACAGATTTTGAAGATCCTTTCGGAGGATTATGTATTGATCTCACTCTATGTAGACGATAAGACTCCTTTGCCCGAGTCACAACAGTACATCAGCACCTTCAGCGGTAAGAAGATAAAGACCACCGGAAACAAGTGGAGCGACCTGCAAAGCCGCATCTACCAGACCAATTCCCAGCCATACTACGTGCTCCTCGATCATGCCGGAAAACCTTTGGCTGTACCACGGGGATATACTCCGGAAGCTAACCAGTACAAAAAGTTCCTGGAAGAAGGACTCTGCCGATTCAGGTTGCGGTCAAATTAGTGACTGCGCAACTTCAGGTTGCGGATGGATCGTTGGTTTTTGAAAGATAAATCGAAGCTTGTATCAACAAAAAACGGGGCGCAACTGCACCCCGTTTTTTGTTGAATGGTTACCGGTACTACTATTGAACCTGAATTTTTCGTACACCCGTTTCTGCTCCTGACCACACATGGATGAAATAGGTTCCCGCAGCAAGATCAGAGACGTTGAGTTGCATTTCGGGTGTCGCAAAAGGAAAACCTTCGGACATGATCAGCGAACCGTCAATGGCATAAACAGAGATTTTGTCGATTCCTTTACCGGTGGGAGAGGAGATTCTGACAAAGTCCGTTGCCGGATTGGGCATGATGGAGAATTGAAGGGTGTTGTTCGTTGTTTCTCCAAGGCCTACCGTGAGTCCGTCGTAGCGGGCAAGGTAGAGGCTTGCGCGTGTGGGCACGGCATTCAAGTTGATGTTTGTTCCCAGGGCAAGATTGCCTGTGAAATTACCGGCGATGTTTACGTATCCATTGGCATCCCAAAGGATCGCATTTCCGGTCTCGTTGCCTGCTCCACCTGTTTTGATCACCCAGCGCAGATCACCTTGTGCACCGTATTTCGCAATGAAGGCGTCTTTGCCGTTGGTGGCGGTCAGGCTTGTGCCCGTCTGGCCGGTGTTCGATCCGAAGGTGGTGTTGGATTGCCCAAAATTCCCGGTGATATACGTGCTGCCACCGATGTCCGTACTTGCAGCCATACCGACTTCATTGAAGTTTCCGGAACTGCGGATGTGGCGAACCCATTGGGCGGAGCCATCGGCAGCATTCATCTTTAAAATGAAAGCATCGCCGTTGCCCGCAGGAGGTTGACTGCCGTAGGCTTCTGTCAGGGAGGCGACACCGAAATTCACCGTTCCGTAGAAGAAGCCGGTTCCGATCGGATTACCCGCGGTATCCTGGCTGATGCCATTCAACACTTCACGGAAATTGCCCCCGTAACGCTTTACCCACTGCTGAGTACCTGAAGGATTCATGCGGACGATGAACAGGTCGTCATTTCCGGCAGTTGCCGAAGAGATGCTTGTGCCATTAAAATTGGCGGCACCACGGAAATAGCCCGCCCAGTACACGATATTGTTTGAAAGACTCAGGCAAACACCGCGGTCATCATTTGGTCCGCCCACAATGGTGCCCCAAGCTGCGTTTCCTGCCGTGTCGAGTTTCATCAGGAATGCATCTTCTCCACCGGATGTCGATGCGAAACTAACGCTACCGTAAGTGAGCGGTTGGTTGCAGACTCCACTCAGGTAAATGTCGTTCCCGAGGGCGGCGATGGTCGTGGTTTTCTCGGTTCCCGCAGAAGAAATGGTTTGTGCCCACTGGAAATCTCCGTTGGTGTTGTACTTGGCCAGGAATGCATCATTGCCTCCGTTGGCATTGTAAGAAATGCCGTTTAAAACGACATTGAAGAAATAGCTTCCGGTCACATAGACGTTACCGGCACCGTCCACAGCTACGCCTCCGGTTTCCATGATGTTGTTTTGTCCGCCCATGGTACGCGTCCATTGGTGGACTCCGGCAGCGTTGAACTTTGAAACGAATTGGTCGGCAAATCCGGTCGCCGTGATCACCGATGAGCCGAATAAAGCAGAGGCTTCGAATTCACCGGTAACGTAGTAATTGCCTGCAGCGTCGCGAGCCATGGAGGTTGCCGCATCAACATTGCTTCGGCCGCCGACAGAGGAACCGAAGTTCCAGCTTTGGGCGATTCCGGTAAGGTTACAAGCGATGCCGGCAAGAAGGAGTAGGATTTTTTTCATAGGGGTTGGGGTGTGTTCCAATCCACTAAAATAATCAAACCGAACACACACGCCAATGCCGTTCATTAAAGATCGGCCGAAACGGGTAATGATCCTACTGGTATTAGGCTCCTTGCTGGTGTCCGTTCAATGTGTTTTTCATTCTCGAACGCACAAAGGTGAACAGCATCAACACGATTCCGGCATAGGTGCAAAAACGCCCGGGGTAATCACCGTGTTGACTGTAAAAAGTAAGTGAGGTGTTTAGTTCGACTTTTTGTTGGATGACAGCCGGTACCCACCATCCGGTCGGCTGCTGTATTTGTCCTTTGGGGTCGATGAAGCAGGAGATCCCTGTGTTTGCAGAGCGGGCAATGGCTCGACGGTGCTCAATGGCACGCAGGCGGGCATACTGGCAATGCTGACGGTAGCCAGGTGTGTCGCTCCACCAGCCGTCGTTGGTCATGATGCAAATGAGGTTTGCTCCGTTTCGGATGTACTCTCCTACGTAGTCTCCATAGATTGATTCGTAGCAAATGACCGGTGCGGATGCAATATTCCCATCCTTGAAAACAGTAGGGGTCATTTGTGTTCCCAGACTCCCTGTGATACCACCCAGGTCAATGGCAAAAGCTTCGAGGTAACCGAAAACGGCAGGGTAGGGCATTTTTTCCACTCCGGGCACCAATTTCGATTTGTAATGAAATGAGGTTTGGTCGGATGGGCGGACAATCATGGCTGCATTGAAAACGTCGTAGTGTGCATCCGGTAGTCCGGGATATGGTCTTGCAGTTGAACTGACCGGACTTCCTGGCGGAATGAGTTTGTAATACATCAATCCGGTCAGGAAGCTGCTTTGGGGATGCTGTTTGACGAAGTCCTTGATCCGTAAGATCTGAGGATGATCACCCATCTCGTTTTCCCAAATCCCGTCGGGCAGAGCGGTTTCGGGAAGGACCACAAGTTCCGTGCTGGGACTTATCAGGTCAGATGCCTGGCGCAGCATCCGGTCGAGCTGTTCGTCACTGTTACCGCTGAACTTTTCGTTGTAGGGGTCGATGTTCGGCTGGACAATTACCACTTCGGCTTGTTCAGATGCCTTGCCTGAATTGTTTTTAAGTTTCCAGCTGATCGACAGCGGGAGTACGACCAGGAGAAGGACCAAGCCGATCAGCAGCTTTCGTTTTGAAGGGGAAAGGATGGTCAACGCCAGCAGGATGTTGATCACCCAGATCCAGACTGTCCCACCTTGTGTGCCCGTGTATTCATACCACTGCACCATGTCGGCCCAGGCTGCGAATCCGTTGCCCAGGTTCAGCCAGGGCCAGCTCAGGTCCCAGTCCATGTGCAGGTGCTCGAATGCCGTCCAATACACCACCAGTGATGCATAGCCGATGCCATTTCCGTTCAGCCTTCGGGTATGGTGAAAAAGCAGGAATGGGATGTACATCAGCAGTGAGTTCGCCAGGACTGCCCCAAAGACTCCGAATGCGCTGGCGTACCATACCCACCAGGTGGTGAGTGCGTTGAATAGTACAAACGCCAGATAGGCATAGGGGAAAAGTCTTGCGCGTTTACCGGATTTTTTCTCGGCTGCTATCTGGTTTTCTAGCAGAAGAAGTGGAACCAGGGCAACGAAAAGAAGTGGAGCAAATCCGGCCGAAGGCCATGCCGCCCACAACAACACAGGCGACAACAAAGCGGCCAGCCACTTGGGCATAGATTGCAGGTTCCACCGATTGTAAAACATCAAGGGTAAAAATAGGAGGTATTCCCTTTCGGGAAATTCACCCCTGCCATGAGCTTTCCCCTACTTTTGAGGCCGCTAATGACACCACTTTCCTTATCCGCAACGCATTTCGAACTTCGGTTCCGTGAGCCTTTCGGTATTGCGCACGGAACACGTCAACATACAGGAACACTGTTTGTTCGTGCCGCTTTCAACGACTTAGAGGGTTTCGGTGAGGCCGCAATTCCTCCCTACCTCAGATACAATGCAGCCGACCTGGCCCTACGTTTCCACGAATGGTTTCCGGCTGAAATGCACGATAGCCAGTCCATCCGGGAGGTGATGGCTCGGGTGTCCGCTCCCGGAACCGCATTGCCCTCCCCGTTAAGGGCGGCAGTGGATATTGCCATGCACGACTTGTTGGGCAAGTTGACGGGAAAACCTGTCCGTGATTTGCTTTCTGTTCCTGTGAAAGAAGGGTTATGCTTTTATACAATCGGTTTTTGTTCAGCTCACGAGGTGGCGGAACGTGTTAAAAGGGCGCGGGATTTTAAGTTGTTCAAGGTGAAGCTGGGCGATTCCAACGATCATGACCGGGTGGAAGCCTTGTTATCTGCTGGGGTGAAAGTGTTCTGTGCCGATGCAAACCAGGCCTGGAAGGATTCATCAAAGGCACTCGAAGAGATGCATTGGCTGAAGGACAGGGGTTGCCTTTTCGTTGAACAACCTTTGCCCGTCGATGCCGGAAAAGATTTCGAAGAATTGTACCGGAAAAGTCCATTGTCCATCGTACTGGATGAGTCCGTCCAGGATGTCCGTGACCTGGAGGCGGTGCGGTCTGTGTGCCACGGGGTGAATGTCAAGTTGGTGAAGTGCGGCGGACAAGGACCTGCACTGGAGTTGATTCGTCAGGCCAATAGGTTTGGCCTCAAGGTGCTGATGGGTTGTATGTCGGAAGGGTCATGTGGTGCCATGGCCGCTGCTCAATTCGCAGGGTGGACCGATTGGCTTGATCTGGATGGTCCGGCATTGATCACCAACGATCCCTTCGAAGGGGTGGTTTACAAAGACGGGATGCTGCTCCCTTCCGGCCTTCCGGGTACCGGTGCTGTACTGAGAAGCGGTACTGAATGGCCTCCGGTTGAAGTTCCCGGGTCCACCTTGCTTTAATTACCTTTGAATCATGTTGAGAATTCGTCCTGCACTGGAAAAAGATGTGAATGTGATCACCGACATTTACAACGATGCGGTTCTGCACACCACCGCCACCTTCGATAACGAGGAACGAACCTACCTTGAGCGTTTGGAGTGGTTCCGCAAACACGATGAAAAGTACATCGTGCTGGTGGCCGAAGTGGAGGGCGTGGTTGCCGGATGGTCGGCGTTGTCACGATGGAGCGATCGTGCAGGCTACGACGCTCTTGGTGAAACAGCTTTGTACGTACACAAGGACTTCAGGGGGCGGGGCATCGGAGGGCAATTGATGGAGGTGCTTGTGTTGAGTGGAGAAAAAGCCGGTTTTCATTCCCTCGTCGCCCGAATCACCAGCGGCAATGAACCGAGTATCCACCTGCACGAGCGCATGGGTTTTCAGATCATTGGTACGTTGCGTGAGGCGGGATTCAAGTTTGGCCGGTTTCACGACGTCCATCTTCTGCAGAAAGTTTACTCTTGAGTGATCCGGGTATCCTGACCCGAAAATCGAATCCATGGCGACAAAAGTCAAAACCGTTTACTACTGCCAGAACTGTGGTGCGAATTCACCCAAGTGGATAGGCAAGTGCCCCTCATGCAATGAGTGGAATACCTATGCCGAAGAAATAGTTCAGCCCGCATCGAAGGAAAACCAATGGCGTACCGCCGGTTCGCGTAAGGAGGCGAAGGCTTCGAAGCCGCGTCTGATTGCGGATATCGCCCTGGAATCCAGTCCTCGCATTCCCCTGCCGGACGAAGAATTGAACCGGGTTCTGGGCGGCGGTCTCGTGCCGGGCTCCCTGATCCTGGTCGGAGGGGAGCCGGGGATTGGAAAGTCAACGCTATTGCTGCAGCTGGCGGTGCGACTGAAAGGGAAGAAGATACTTTACATCTCCGGCGAGGAAAGTGAACAGCAGGTGCGAATGCGTGCCGAGCGGATCGGCAAGATGCAGAGTGAATGTTACATCCTTACCGAGACGACAACCCAGCATATCTTTCAGCAGATCGAAGCCTTGCAGCCCGAGCTGGTCATCGTTGATTCCATCCAAACGCTGTATTCAAACGTCTTCGAATCCGCACCCGGTACCGTGTCCCAGATTCGTGGTTGTGCAGGAGAATTACTTCGCTTTGCCAAGGAGACCGCTACTCCGGTGTTGCTGATCGGTCATATTACCAAGGAGGGTTCCATAGCCGGTCCAAAAGTGCTGGAACACATGGTAGACACCGTGCTACAATTTGAAGGCGACCGCCATCACGTTTACCGGATCTTGCGGTCCATCAAGAACCGATTCGGTTCCACTGCCGAACTGGGGATCTACGAGATGCAGGGTTCCGGACTCAGCGAAGTAGCCAACCCTTCCGCCTTGTTGCTTTCCCAGCGGGATGCCAGTCTTAGCGGAACCGCCGTCGCCTGCACACTCGAAGGTGTTCGTCCATTCCTCATCGAAACGCAGGCCTTGGTTTCTTCCGCAGTTTATGGAACACCACAGCGTACCACTACCGGTTACGACCTCCGTCGTTTGCACATGATTCTCGCAGTGCTGGAAAAGCGTTGCGGATTCCGCTTGGGCGCCAAGGACGTCTTTCTGAACATCGCAGGAGGTATCCGCGTGGAGGATCCCGCCATCGACCTGGCCATCATTTGCGCCATCCTCTCTTCTGCGGAAGACATAGCCATCGACCCTTCCATCTGCTTCGCCGGTGAAGTGGGTCTGACCGGCGAAATACGACCTGTCAACCGGGTTGAAGCCCGGATCAACGAAGCTGCACGACTCGGATTCAAGAAGATATTCGTATCCCGCTACAATTCTGCTGCCGATAAGTCCGCCTCAAAGGCGGCCATTGAAGTCGTTCCCGTAGGCAAGGTCGAAGAGGTCTTCGGTCTCCTTTTCGGTTGATGGTGCGGCCTGCACCGGTTCTCGATTGCCTAACTTTGCATTACGATGTCTGAATTGCGCAATATCCGTCATCTTACCTCCGATGAATTGAAGGCCTACTTCGTCGAGCGGGGCGAAAAGCCATACCGTGCGAAGCAGGTGGAGGAGTGGCTATGGAAGAAGGCGGCCCGCAGCTTTGAAGAGATGACCAATCTTTCCAAGGAGACCCGTAATCTATTGGAGTCCGGGTTTCGCATGGACCCGATCGTTATCGAGAAAAAGCAGGTCAGCAATGACCGCACCATCAAGAATGCATTCCGTTTGCACGATGGTCCCATCATCGAGGGCGTATTGATCCCGACCGATACGCGCATGACCGCCTGCGTCAGCTCGCAGGTGGGTTGCAGTCTTACCTGTGCATTCTGTGCCACCGGGAAACTCGATCGCCTGAGAAACCTTCACTACGACGAGATCTTCGACCAGGTGGCCATCATCCGGGAGCAGGCCGAGCAGCACTACAACATTCCCCTGTCTAACGTGGTGTATATGGGCATGGGTGAGCCATTGCTCAATTACAACAACGTACTCCGGAGCATCGAACTGATCACATCCCCTCAGGGGTTGAACATGGCGCCGCGGCGCATTACGGTCAGCACGGCCGGTATCGCCAAGATGATCAAAAAGCTGGGCGATGACCAGGTGAAGTTCAACCTGGCCTTGTCACTCCATGCGGCCAACGACACCAAACGCAACCGCATCATGCCCATCAATGAAAGCAACAATCTGCATGTGTTGGAAGATGCCCTCAATTATTTCTATGATAAGACCGGCACGCGAGTGACGCTGGAATACATCGTTTTCAAGAACTTCAACGATTCCCGGGAAGACGCCCGCGAACTGGCTGCTTTTGCGAAAAGGGTAGTGAGTAAGATCAACCTCATCGAATACAATCCGATCGATGGAGGCGAATTTGAACGCACCTCCGACGATCGTGTAAACGCCTTCATGAACGAACTTTGGCTCCATGGCCTTGTCGTCAACCTCCGTCGAAGCCGGGGAAAAGACATCGATGCCGCCTGTGGTCAGTTGGCCAACAAATCGGTAAAGGACTGATGCAGCACGGACGCCGTCCGAATTCCGAATTACCGGTTGTAGGTGATTTGTGGATCTATCCTGTAAAATCGCTGGATGGAATTCAGGTTGATTCGGTCGGTTTCGCCGCTTCGGGAAGCCTGTTGAACGATCGTCGTTTCTGTTTGATGGATACTCATGGGCGTCTGGTCAACGGCAAGCGAGTACCCGAGATCCATCGTATACGCAGCCGATTCCATCTCGACAGGATGCAAGTCGTGCTGTGGACTGCCTCACATCCGGAAGAAAAATCGTTCGATCTTGAGCCCGAAAACCGCGAGCTGGAGGAATACCTGGGCGAGCAGTTGTCACAAAAAGTATTCTTAAGGGAGGATGCGGTCTCGGGATTTCTTGATGATTCCGAAATGGCTTTGATCACACTGGTGTCCCAGGCCAGTCTAGATCAGGTTACACAATGGTTCGGCTGGCAGGATCCCGGCCAGGCCTTACGACGATTTCGTTCCAATATCGTACTGGTCGGACCAGCTGCATTTGCCGAAGATGAACTTGTGTTGCAACCGGGTTCGGGTTCTGAGTTTTTCCTTGGCGAAGCAATGTTCAAAGCTCAGCGACCTTGTGCCCGCTGTATTGTCCCTCCAAGGGATCCGGAAACGGGTGAGGCGATCCGGCTTTTTGAGCGCGAATTTGTCCGGAACCGCACCATGGAATATCCCGGTTCACTGATCGGGAACGCTTACGGTCACGCCTATATGCTTTCAGTGTGTTGTACGCCTCGTGAAGGCTTCGCGGGAAAAATGGTGCGGAAAGGAGACCTTTTCCGATTGATTTGATTCCGGGATCAGGACTGGCGCTGGCTCATCCAGGCATGGACATATTTCCCGATGATATCGAACTCGAGGTTGACCG
>JAULUX010000068.1:0-2223 GCA_032111385.1 Bacteroidia bacterium | reverse complement strand
GTTTTTCGGCAGGTCATCGACTATGAACGAGATGATGTTCACCTGCATCATCCCGATCATTGATACGACGGTCGTCACGGCGATGGAAACATAAATGGCCGTGCGATGATGCTGGACCAGACGGTCGAACATGCTCAGCAAGGCATTGATGCGTGGAGCCTCAAGGTGCTTGGTTTGCTTCTCGCGAGGACCTTTCATGAAGCTGAGCAGGATCGGTATGAGCACCAGTGTGATCATGTAGGTGGTCATCACACCGATGGCCGCAACGTTTCCGAATTCAACCAGCAGTGAGCTGCCGGTGAAGTAAAGCACTCCGAAACCGATGGCGGTGGTGATGTTCGCCAAGAACAATGTCACACCTATGGTCTGAATGGTTCGTGCAAGTGCTTTGATCTTGTTTTTGTGCCGTGCGTATTCTGCATGGTACTTGTTGATCAGGAACACGCAGTTGGGTACTCCGATGACCATGATCAGTGGAGGGATCAGTCCCGAGAGCAGGGTGATCCGGTAATCGAACAGGTAGATGAGTCCGAGCGACCACACCACTCCGACAGCAACCACCAGCAAACTCAACAACACCGACGAGGCTGAACGGAAAAAGATCCACAAGGTGATCGCCATTACCACTACGGCTAGGATCATGAACAAGGTCATCTCAGACGACACCTTCTTCATGACAACGGTCCGGATATACGGCATTCCGGAAAAGTGGATGTCGATCCCTTGTTTTGCTGCAAAAGAGCGCCCCATTTGCTCGATGGTTTTCACCATGTCGATGCGGTGTGCGCTGTTAAGGGCCTTGTCGTTGAAGGTGACCGCAACCAGGCAGGCATGGGAGGAGTCGTTGTAGAGCCGTCCTTTGTAAAAAGGAAGGTCCCCGAACCGTGACCGGAATGCTTTCAGGGAATCATCGGAACCAAAGGGGCCATCAACAAGAGGAGCGAGATCGAACCGCTGAAGGCTGTCGTTGCGCCGTATTTCGAAAAGATTGGTCAGCGACAAAACCTGCTTGATGCCGTCGATTCCCTTGATGTCTTCCGTCAAATCGCGGAAGGCATTGAACCGGTCCTTTTCAAACAGGCGTTCGTCCTGAAATCCGAGGACCATTACGCTTCCATCTTCCCCGAAGGTCTTCTTGAATTGTTCGTAGTGCACCAGGGCGCTGTCGCTGGCCGGTAAGATCCTGGCGAATTCGTAAGAAAGCCGGATCTGGGAACCCCAGTAGCCCATCGCTATGGTCAATACACCCAAGACCGACAGAAAAGCGATCCGGTTACGAAGAATTTTGGAGGAGAGGAAATTCCACATGAGTTACCGGCTGTTCTCGCTGGGTTGGATCGGGATGCTGTCTGATTGGGCCGCGGCGATCCTGCGGTTTTAGGGTCGACAAATATAAGGATTGAAGGGAAGGGTGGACCGACTGCCTATAAGCTGACGGATATCATCTCCGATCAACATCTTTTCAGAACCATTTTTCAATAGCTTTCGGGAGATTGTATAACCCTCACCCCAATGATGTCATTTCATGGCTGAGCCCTTCATGCTTCGATGCGATCAGGCAGGTGGTGCATACATCCCGAATCTCTGCGTTCCCTGATGGATGAGTGGCCCGTCCTACGAACGACTCCCATCATCGGTCGGTAAGTTACCTCATGGATACATGCAGAGTTTCATGAGTCACGTAGCCGGTCATGTCCCGGATTTACCGAAAATCCTATCGCCGCTTTCATACCGATGTTCCACAACTGCATTCCCAGTAGCCGTATCTTCATGCCTCTCATCCGTATCGAAAAACAATATGCGAATTGAGAGTGGTTACATAAAAAACAACCTACCGGTAAAATGCTTGCCCTTCACATCACCAAAAGGTTGAAAAACCTGGCGCTATACGGAGTCATCGTTTTTTTGTTGGCGATATCGGTTGTCTCCGATTGTTTCGCACAAAGTAAACCAACGGTCAGCGGCTTGGTTACAGATTCGATAACCGGCGAACCTCTTCCGTATGCGACTGTGGCCTGGATGAACAGCCTGTCGGGCACCGTCACCAACAACGAGGGTCGTTTCGAGATCCACCGTCCCGAGAGTGAAGAAGGCGAATACTTGCTTGTCACGTTGCTGGGTTACCGCAAGCAAGTGTGGACGATAGAACAGCTCGAAAAGTCATTGCATGTTCGTCTGGTGCCCGCCAGCATCGAACTTGCGGAAGTGCAGGTCAACCCCATG
>JAULUX010000067.1:0-3092 GCA_032111385.1 Bacteroidia bacterium | reverse complement strand
GATGCCCATGGCCTCCCCTACCGATTTCATCTGCAGGCCGAGGTGGCGGTCAGCACCCTTGAACTTGTCGAAATTCCAGCGGGGCACCTTCACGATAACGTAATCGATGGTGGGTTCGAAAAAAGCAGATGTGGTTTTGGTGATCTGGTTACTTAATTCTTCGAGGTTGTATCCGATAGCAAGCTTCGCGGCGATCTTGGCGATCGGATAACCGGTGGCCTTGCTGGCCAGTGCTGAAGACCTGGACACACGGGGGTTGATCTCGATGACGATCATCTCGTCTTCGTTGTCGGGATTCACCGAGAACTGTATGTTGCAACCTCCGGCGAAATTGCCGATGCCGTTCATGCACCGGATGGCGAGGTCGCGCATTTTCTGGTAAACACGGTCACTCAGCGTCATGGCCGGAGCCACGGTGATGGAGTCACCGGTATGGATCCCCATCGGGTCGAAGTTCTCGATGGAGCAAATGATGATGACGTTTCCCTTGTTGTCGCGAAGCAACTCCAGCTCGTATTCCTTCCACCCCATGATGCTCTGCTCGACCAGCACCTCGTGCACCGGACTGGCGTGCAGTCCGTGATTCAGTGCCGCATCGAATTCTTCCTTGGTATCAACGAAACCACCTCCGGTTCCACCCAGTGTGAATGAGGGACGAATCACCAGCGGAAACCCGATCTCCTGAGCGATCTCCTTGCCTTCCAGAAAAGAAGTCGCCGTTCGTCCTTTGCACACCTGTGCACCCAGCTCGAGCATCCGCAAACGGAACTTCTCGCGGTCCTCGGTGGTTTTGATGGCGTCTATGTCCACACCGATTATGCGCACCCCGTGCTTCTCCCACAAACCGGCCTTCTGACAGTCGATACAGAGGTTCAGGGCAGTCTGTCCGCCCATGGTTGGAAGCACCGCGTCGACCTTGTGCTTGGTAAGGATTTCCGCTATGGACTTCCTGTTGAGCGGTTTCAGGTAAATGTGGTCAGCTGTGACCTTATCGGTCATGATGGTGGCAGGATTCGAATTGATCAGGATCACCTCGATCCCTTCCTCCTTCAAGGATCTGGAAGCCTGACTGCCCGAGTAATCGAACTCACAAGCCTGGCCGATCACGATCGGCCCGCTGCCAATGATTAAAACGGATGAGATGGAATTGTCGCGTGGCATGAACGGTGCGGTTGGTGTGTGTTGGCAAGGACAGACACGAAAGAGGGAAACCCCGAAACCCGAATGAAACAGGTCACCTTACGGCCAATCCCCGACCGGATTCCAAAATTAGGGAAGTGAGCAAGGGCATTGGCGTCTGTTGAAAAGAAGAGGGTGGATTGTGGATAATAAAAAAGGCAGCCGATGGACTGCCTTTTAAAGATGCTATGTGTAACGGACATTACTTGCGCCAGCTACGCTCGTCGGAAACTGTGAGTTTCTTGCGGCCTTTTTTGCGGCGTGCAGCGAGCACCCGACGGCCATTGGCCGAACTCATGCGCTTGCGGAAGCCGTGCTTATTGCGGCGCTTACGCAAAGAAGGTTGAAATGTCCTTTTCATATCGGTCGATTATTTACTCCCAAGGGAGCGCAAAGATAGAAAAAAGCTGTTCGTGTCAAAAACCGATTGTGGATTTTTTTTGATGTGCCTCAGTCAAATTCTCTGCTGCTGCAGAATCGGTAATTTTAAATCATAAAATTTTGACAATCAATACAATATGAAATTAAAAAAAATCAAAGCACCTGCCTGGGCAAATAAACCAACGCCTTCGAATCGAAAAAAGAGTCACTCCAATAATCCGACAAAGGCTGGATTTCGACCAATCGGCCGTAAGGACGGAGCTCTTCACGCAAGTCGCCCCCCTTCAGCACCAGCCATCCATTGGGCAGACTTCCCTGCTGACCGGGCTGGACTAGTGCTTTTGTCCACCGTACCAGATCGGTCATGGGTGCGACCGCCCTGCTGACCACGTAATCAAAAGGCCGATTGAGCGACTCTGCCCTTCCCCGGATCACTTCCACATTGTTCAAGCCAAGAACATCGACCATGTCCCGAACGGCCAGCAGTTTTTTTTCTATGGAATCGACCAATACGAAAGAAACATCCGGAAAACGAATGGCCAGAGGGATCCCCGGAAATCCACCGCCCGTTCCCAGATCCATTACCTGAGCTCCGGGATAGAAACGGATAAAACGGGCAATGGAAAGTGAATGAAGGACATGCCTGATTTCGAACGAGTCGGTGTCTTTTCTTGAGATCAGGTTGATTTTTTCGTTCCAAGACAGGAAAAACTCCCTGAATGACTGAAGCTGCTCCTCTTGCTGCTGCGTAAGGTCGGACCAATGCGACCGGTAGGAAAAGAAATGCCCCATGGAATCATCCATGGGGCAAAAGTATGTGGTTACAGCTTCGGACTTACTGGTGTTGCTGATAGTCCGAGTTTTTAATGATCTGATACAAAAACTCACGGGCACGGAAAAGCTGAGCTTTGACCGTACCCAACGGAAGGTCGAGTTCGACGGCAATCTCCTCGTAGGACAATTCCTGGTAGTAACGCATTTCGACGAGCCTACGGTAACGGGGTTTCAACTTATCTACTACGTCTTTCATCATCATCACCTTCTGTTTCTTCATCATCACATCGTCTGGAGAGGGACCATCCGATTTGATCTCGAGACTCACATCCTGCCCGTCCTCGTTCTCGAATCCACGGTCGATGCTGAGCATCTGCTTACGCTTCTTGCGGATGAAATCAATGCAGTTATTGGTCGCGATCTTGAACAGCCAGGTGCTGAAAGCATAATCAGGCGTGTACTGACGTATATTCCGGAATGCCTTACCGAAAGCCTCGATGGTGAGATCCTCGGCGTCATCACGGTTATTGACCATTTTGAGCAACATGTAATAGATCGAATCCTTGTAGCGGGACATCAGTTCAGCATAGGCTTTCTGATCACCTTCATCGGCCGCTTTCCGGACCAGCTGGTAGTCCTTGATGGCTTTGTCAGAGAGATGCTGGATCTCCTCTTCGGCGACTTTCATGATTGGGGCTGGTGTGGCCATGGTTTTGGGGGTGTTTCCGGAAGAAACCGGGTGATGTGTCTTTGGTCGG
>JAULUX010000066.1:0-1635 GCA_032111385.1 Bacteroidia bacterium | reverse complement strand
AAAAGAACAAAATCCAGTAATGAATAGAATTCCATGGATGTCCGGCCTACTTAGTTAGGTTAACAAAGGTAAGTTTTGATTTACTTTTGGGCTGCCAAAAAGGAAGAAACCTCCAACTTACCCAAATAACCCGTCAACTTCCAAGTGAGCAAAACAAACATACTTTTCATCAGCCTGGATGGTTTGACAGACCCCTTGGGGCAAGCACAGATACTACCCTATCTTGAAGGCCTTTCCTCCCTGGGGTACCAAATCCATATACTCAGCGCCGAAAAACAGCAGCCATTCGAATTGAACGAGGAGGCTATCCGGACTCGATGTGTCAAAGCTGGAATCGAATGGCATCACGTCAGCTACCTCTATTCACCTCCACTGATAGGCCCGCTGATGACCTATTTCAAATTAAGCAGGAAAAGTCGGCTGCTTTTGAAAACAAGGCCGTTCGATGTAATTCATGCACGGAGTTATCTTCCTGCAATGATAGGATTGAGCTTGAAAGCTAGATTTAAAACAAAATTACTTTTCGATATGCGGGGCTTGTGGGCGGATGAAAAAATTGATGGCAACATCTGGAGATTGTCCAATCCTGTACACTTTTTCCTTTTTAAATTTCTGAAATACAAGGAGCGCATTCTACTCAACCGTGCAGACGCGATTGTCTCTTTGACTGAGAAGGCTGTCGATTTCCTGAAATCACGCTTCCAAGGAAGTTCCGTGCCGCCACAAATCAGCGTAATACCCTGCTGCACCGATCTTTCGCTTTTCGATTACAACCGGTTTCCGGAAACCATGCGCATGGCAGTTCGGCGCGAACTTAAAATTCGGCCGGAAGATTTCGTATTGTGTTATTCTGGAAGTCTAAGCACTTGGTACCTCCCTGCCGAAATGATGCAGGTGTATAAACGACTTCTATTGGTGAAACCAGATGCACATTTCCTGATTTTAACCAAGGAGGCGGAAAAACCTATTCTTGAACTCGCAGAACAACTTGACATCCCTTTAAACAGAATCATCATTCGTAATGTAAACAGACCTGATGTTCCACTTCTACTAAGCGTTTCAGACCTCGGGATCTGTTTCATCAAACCGGCTTTTTCTAAAATGGCAAGCTCCCCCGTAAAACTTGGAGAGATGTTGGGAACCGGACTGGCAGTCATCTGCAACCATGGAATTGGAGATACGGACAATCAGATTACCCTTACCGATGCAGGCGTAATCTGCAAGGGCTATTCGAATGAACATTACGACCAGGCCATTCAGAAGGCGATAACATTGATGCTCACGAAAAACAAAGATCATTTCAGACAATGCGCCAAAGTATTATTCGACCTTCAAATGGGAATAGGGAAATATGACAGTTTATACCGGAACTTGACCGCTCGTCCTAATGATGATACGGCTCATTCCTCAAAATTGTCATAGAACGATAGAGTTGCTCCAGGAAGATAACTTTGACCATTTGGTGCGTGAACGTCATCTCTGACAATGAAAGTAGTTCCTGTGCCCTGTCATATACTGAATCGTGAAATCCATAAGCCCCGCCAGCCACGAATATCAAATCACCGCTACCCAGCATGGACAAGCGTTTTTCAATCCAATTCGCCCAATCAGTAGAAGAGTACTTCTTGCCGGAAA
>JAULUX010000065.1:0-5765 GCA_032111385.1 Bacteroidia bacterium | reverse complement strand
GTAGTCCTTGATGGCTTTGTCAGAGAGATGCTGGATCTCCTCTTCGGCGACTTTCATGATTGGGGCTGGTGTGGCCATGGTTTTGGGGGTGTTTCCGGAAGAAACCGGGTGATGTGTCTTTGGTCGGTTTGGTGGGTTCGATGTTCTTGGTTAAGCCCATTTTGGATTTCGCCTGAACAAGGAGACGAAGCCCAGAAGTGGATTGGTTATAGCAGTGAGGACATCAAACAAAAGAACGAAGGGAATCAGGTCTTTCTCGCCAAGTTGATTGAATGCTTTCCAGGTGATGGTGGTCATGATGAGGAACCGAACTCCGAACACTGATACGGGAATTACCCATTCGGGTTTCATTCCGATGGAAAGAAACAACGAAATCCAGAATAAAAGATGACTAAAATGCCAAATTCCTAACAGGCGTTTATCGCGGCTCCTGTACAATTTACCGGCGGTCAAATGCCTGATTCTCTGTGACATCCAATCCGAAAACCGCTCTTTGGGCCTGGAAATCGTGAGCGAATCCGGGTTCACGATTACAGCCGTGTTTTTCGGACCTGCAACTTCATTCACAAACAGGTCATCATCCCCTGAAAGAATGTGGTAATGATTGGCGAAACCTTTGTTCCTGAAAAACAAATCTTTCTTGTAGGCAAGATTTCGTCCCACACCCATATAGGCCTTTCCCTTTAAGGCACGGCTGAGGAAAAGCAACGCGGCCATGGCGGTGTCAAATCGAATCCACTTGTTGAGGAAGCCCGGCTTTCGCTCATAGGCACCATATCCAATCACCAAGTCCTTCCCGTTTAAAAATCCGGCGACCATGCTTTGGATCCACTTCCTGCCTGCGGGCTTGCAATCGGCGTCAGTGAGCAAGAGAAGTTCATGGGTTGCGCCTTTGATACCAAGCGTCAAAGCGAACTTCTTTCCATGCTGGTATTTCTCCTGCTCATTGAGCGTCACAATTTTCAGGTTGGGATGCGCATCAGCCATTTCCTCCAAGTAATTCCCGGATTCATCCCACGAGCAATCGTTCACAACCACCACCTGGAATTCTGGATAATCCTGGTCCAGCACCATGGGCAGGAAGCTCCGAAGATTCTTCAGCTCATTGCGAGCACAAATCACAACAGAAATGGCCGGCCATTGGGATGGCACCTTCGTTTCGACCGATTTCCGGAATGAAAAGGATGAAAACTGGACAAGCAGGTAATAGAGCTGTACTAGTGCGCTGCCGATCAGTAAGGAGTAGAGGACAAGGCTGAGTGGATCTGTTGGAAGTAGGGACATCACGAATGCATCGGCAAATCATACAAATCTACCCGAAGGCGGTTACGACTATTGATCGTACCCGATGGAAATATCAACATTCATTTATGGAAAATGAGTTTAATCCAAATTGATTCACAAATAGAACCGCTTCAGGAAACTTCAAAGAAGAAAGAAACGTCGTGACCTGCTTCTTCACTTAAAGAAAAACAATGCCGTATCCGGGAGACCTGAGCCTCAGTTACGAGCGGAGTTAAGCCGTCGCAGTGAGCGTTTCTAAAGTGCCGATCGTACGGCCAGGATACACCTTCAAGGCCTCCTCAAGGCAAGCCATGGCCTGACCCAAGGCCTCCAGATTGAGGACATAGGCAATTCGAACTTGCTTCTTACCGAGCTCAGGCTTCGAATAAAATCCTGTTCCCGGGGCGAGCATGACAGTCTTTCCACCAAGATCAAAACTTTCCAGAAGCCATTGGCAGAACCGATCGGTATCGTCAACCGGGAGCTGAGCCATGCAATAAAATGCTCCGCTTGGTTTAGGACAAAAAACCCCTTCCATCCTGTTGAGTGCGTCCACCACGAAATCCCTGCGCCGCTGGTATTCCTCGCGCACTTCCTCAAAGTAGGAATCGGGAGTATCAATTGCCGCCTCGGCTGCAATTTGTCCAAATGTAGGAGGAGATAGTCGTGCCTGAGCAAATTTGAGGGCCACCGCCATCACTTCTTTATTGCGGGAAACCAACGCACCAATCCGTGCACCACAGGCACTGTAACGCTTGGAAATGCTGTCCATGAGGACAACGTGCTGATCCAGGCCGTCCAAATGCATGACAGATACATATTGCTTTCCGTCATAGCAGAACTCACGGTAAACCTCATCCGCAAATAGAAAAAGGTCGTGTTTAAGTACAATCTGACGCAAAACCTCCAGTTCTTCCCGCGAATAGAGATAGCCTGTGGGATTGCTCGGGTTGCAGATCAAAATAGCCTTGGTACGAGGAGTTATGGCCTTTTCAAATTCAGCGATAGGTGGCAATGCAAAACCGGATTCAATGCTGGACGGGATGGGTTTCACCACCACGTTGGCCTGAGTGCTGAATCCGTTGTAGTTGGCATAATAAGGTTCGGGGACAATGATTTCGTCACCTGGATTGAGGCACGACATCATGCCGATACCTATCGCTTCTGACCCACCGGTGGTGATAATGATATCGGACCAATCGACCATTATCGCGTTCTTCTGGTAGTAACCGGCAAGTTTCCTGCGGTAAGATTCCATACCGGCAGAATGGCTGTATTCCACCACATCAAGACGAATGTTCCGGATGGCGTCCATCATGGTATCCGGAGTGTGAATGTCCGGCTGACCGATGTTAAGGTGAAAAATTGAAACACCTCGCTTCTTGGCTGCTTCGGCGTAAGGAACCAGTTTGCGGATCGGACTCGGGGGCATTTGAAGGCCCTTTTCTGAAATCTTTGGCATCGCGTTATTGGATAATCCCGCAGGAATTACAAAGTTACGAATTCAGAACCGCTGACCGAAAGAAAAACTGCTGCAAATCATTACGTAGCAAACAAAAAAACCCGGCTTTGAAGGCCGGGTTCTCTGTTTTTTCTGCAAAGGATTACTTCGCCGGATTGGCTGGCTCGGTGGGTTGTGCCGGAGCAGCCTCTACGGTTCCTTTGATGTGCAGGATGCGTGGACTGTTCTTTGCATTGGAGGTGATGGTCACAGTCTTATCCTGTAATCCCATTTTACCTGCTGAATTGAAGGTAACCTTGATGGTGCCGGATTCTCCGGTCTTCACAGGCTCCTTGGGGTACTGGGGCACAGTGCAACCGCAGGATCCCTGGGCATTGGTGATGATCAGATCATCTTTTCCATTGTTAATGAAAGTGAACTCGTGGGTAACGGATTCTCCCTGCTTGATAGTACCGTAGTTGTATTCTTCTGCTTTGAACACCATTTCGGCCGCATTTTTATTGTCGGCAGGAGCAGTACTGGGAGCGGCGACTTTTTCGGATTGTGCATTGACTGAAGCAGATAGCATCACGCTGCACACGGCAATTAGAATGGACTTTTTCATGTTGTGTTTATAGAGATTTTATTTTGGATTTACGTTTTCCAGCGGCGACATTCCACTCTCCTTTTTGACTGGCGCAAAGTCTTCGGTCTGCTCCTGCGTTTTAACAACGCCTTTGATGGTCAAAACCTTCGTACCATTGCGAGCGTTGGAAGTAACAGTTACCGTTTTGGTGAAAGGTCCCGGACGCTTTGTGTCGTAGTTGACATCGATGAAAGCCGATTGTCCTTTCAGGATGGGCTCCTTAGGCCACTTCGGAACAGTACAACCGCAAGAACCCTGACAATTGGCGATCACCAATGGATCATTCCCGGTGTTGGTGAATTTGAAGGAATGACTTCCGTCTGCGGCATAATCGATCGTACCGTAATCATGCAGCTCAGCTTCGAAACTGATTTCTGCATCAGACAGTTTTTGGTCTTGGGCTTTGGCTTGGAATGCTGCGCAAACCAATACCAGAATTGCTGCAAATAAATTTTTCATATCAGGAGTTTGAAACGAATTACAGAAACCAAAGTTCCTTTTTATTTATGAATTATCGGTGAACGGTTTAAATTGATTGGGTGCAGGGTAGTTCGGCTTATGTTTCTGATCTTGCTTCCTTCCAGGTGAACCGGGTACCAAATACCGGGCCACGCAGACTCAACCGCAGCAAACCACCCAATTCCGGTCCGGCATTCCTTGCGTACAGGGGACGTTAAAAAGTTAACCGGAAGTTAATTCCACACTTGCCGGCGTTTTGGCTGCATTTGATTGATATTTTTGGAAACAAATCCCGAAAACGGAGAAACCGAGTTGAATTGATCAACGTGCTTTTCAGCCATAAACGTCAAATTCGACTTACCTCCCAGCCTGGATGCGTTTGATTTGATTTAAATGCATTGAATTATCGTTCATTATAAACCAGATTCAAAAAACAAGGTACTATGCATTGCATAGTTCTATGTATTATTTAGATTTGCACCAATTAAAAAACTCAAACTCAAATCATAAACCAATGAAACACCTTATTTGCTTTATCCTGGGCCTTTTCGCCTTGACGAATGCGAACGCTCAACAGGTTGATGACATCATCAACACCTATTACGAAACCATCGGCGGCAAAAAATGGGAGGCCGTGAATGGCATTCGCATGACCGCCAACGTGGATCAGGGTGGAATGAAAATCCCGGTAGAAGTCGTTTCCATGCGCGATGGCCGCAACTATACCCAGATCACCCTGATGGGCAATACCATGACCATGGCTGCTTTCGACGGCAAGACAAGCTGGACCACCAACTACATGACGATGCAAGCCGAGGAAAGCACCTCGGATGACTCCGAAAATGCACGCCGTACTTCCAAAGAGTTTCCGAACGGCCTGATCAATTACAAGAGCCATGGCTATACAGCAACGTTATTGGGAACCGAAAAAATCGATGGCGCGGAATGCCATAAGATCAAGCTCGATAAAAAGACTGTGCTGGTAGATGGAAAGGAAGTCCCCAGTGTGGAATTCTATTACATCGATAAGGAAAACAATGTGCCGGTGATGACTGAGACAGAGATCAGTTCCGGGGAAATGAAAGGGAAGATCGCACAGACGAAGTTCAGCGACTACCAGGAAGTGAACGGTGTGATGTTCGCATTTTCCAACACCTCCGGAATCAAGGACGGTCAATCACAAACCATGCAGTTCGACAAAGTGGAAGTCAATCCCCAGGTTGACGAAACGAAATTCGTATTCCCTAAAAAGTAATGTTCATGAAGAAGTTAATGATGGCCGCTTTGATGGTGGCTTACACTGCTACGGCCTATTGCCAGAGCTCAGAATTGAAAGCGGGTGAATATTTCGGTGACATGAAAGCCCGTCACCTCGGGCCTGCGCTGATGAGTGGTCGCGTTTCCGATATCGAAATGCACCCGAATAACCCGAACATCGTACTGATCGGCAGTGCAGGTGGCGGAGTATGGAAATCGCAGGATGGTGGCGTGCGCTTCAACTCAATTTTCGACGATTATTGCCAATCGATCGGTGTGGTTTCCATCGATCCGAACGACCCCGACAATACATATTGGGTGGGAACCGGCGAAACATGGACGCGCAACAGCGTGTCGGCCGGCGATGGTATCTACAAGACAACGGATGGCGGCAAGAACTGGTCGAAAATGGGTCTGGACAAAACAGACCGTATCGCTTCCATTCAAATTCATCCGAAGAATCCGAATGTGGTTTATGCCGCAGTCCTTGGTGCCCTATGGGGCGACAGCGATGAACGCGGTGTTTACAAAACCGAAGACGGTGGAAAGACATGGAACAAGGTCTTGTTTGTCAATAAGACAACCGGCTGCTCCGAATTGGTGATGGATCCTTCCAATCCCGACGTGCTTTACGCCGCTTTCTGGGAGTTTCGGCGTACGGCTTATTCGTTCAGTTCC
>JAULUX010000064.1:1986-13134 GCA_032111385.1 Bacteroidia bacterium | reverse complement strand
TCCTTTCCGCCATCATCCTGGTCAATTTGATTTCCCTGATCCGTCCGGAATTTGTCGACCATTACATGAGAATATTCACCAATGCCAGCACGGTGGTGCTGGGAGGCGAGACCACGGAATATTCGTCCAACATGCGGATTGCGGAAAGCGCAATCGCCCTTGACGGATTCAAGCAGCACCCCTGGTTCGGCAATGGTGTGGTCACTTCCCACTTCAGAGGCGGTTTCTCGAGCTTCTTCGGCTATTTCTATGCCTCAGATGTAGGAATACTCGGCAACCTTTTCGTTTACGGTGTCATCGGAACCGCCATCCTCTATCTTTTCTATGTATTCAGTCTTCGCTGGTCGATGCAGATCAAAGGATACAGCGATGATTTCCTAACCCTGTGCCAATACATCCTTGTCTTCGCTTTCTTTGACATGTTCACAGACGCTTTCAACCTGAAGTTCATCGGCTTACTCAGTTTCGCGTTCTGCATGGTGTACTATTACAGGTTCATCCATGTGCCGGAGCTATTGGATGCGCAGGCTTCAGCGGCTACCGGCGAATCGGAGTCACCCACTGTACCCGAACAACCCGAACAACCCGGCCAACCCAATAGCACCCATGACCACGCGTGACACCGAAAGGTTGATTTTCGTAGTCGGAAACAGCAGATCAGGTACGACCTTGCTTGGCCGCATGTTGGGAAAAGGCGATGAAGTCCTGAAATTCCCTGAACTACATCTCTTCGGAAGATGTGTGCCTCATGGAAAAGAACTGGAGCCACAATCCCGCAATCAGGCTTTTCGGATCTTCAGCTGGCTGGCCGATGTCGCCGAGCGAAAATTACACGCCGAACGTGCCCCTGAATTGTTTTCCGAAAGGGCCCGACAACTAACCGAAACGTATTACCGAGAGGGCAAAGACGCCTGGGACCTCTACCATGATTTCGTCACCGATGAATCACGAAGGCAGGGCAAGACCACTCCTTGCGAGGATCTCCCGGCTAACATATTCAAATTGGATCAGATACTGAAGAAGTTCCCTCAGGCACGGATCATCCACATTGTACGCGATGCAAGGGATGTCCTGTTGTCACAAAAGAACCGGAGAAACAGAAGAAAAATGGGTGCAAGCTATCTCGGATTCCGCGAGGTGTTGCGTTACCGGATGAATTACCATCCTGTGGTCATTTCCAGATTGTGGCACAGCGCTGTAAGTGCAGGACTGCTTTACCGTAACCACCCTGCGGTGTTGACCATACATTTCGAAGAACTTATTCAGTCACCGGAGGAGGTTTTAAAAAGGACCTGTATTCACTGCGGGATCAAATTCAACCCCATCATGCTTGATGTTCCACAGGTAGGATCCTCCTCACGACCCGACAATCCTGATCACCGGGGCATCGACAAATCAAGGACAGGCAACTGGTCATCGGGAGAGCTTAGTGATACGGAAATCGCCTTGTGTGAACGCATAAACGGTAAGCTACTGACCGAATTGGGCTATTCCCTCAGCGGAAAACGGTCATCCCTTACAGGAGTCCTTTTTACTACTGTCAGCCTCCCGATCAAAGGAATTTTATCCCTCCTGCTGAACCTGGACAGAACCAAAGGACTTGGCGAATATCTTCGAAAGAGGTTTCGCTGAAAAAAGTGATTCGTAAAGAATCGGAAAGAGACCCGCACTTGTATTTCCTTCCTATTTTCGATTTACTACCTTCAACACCATGAAGAATCCACTCCGTTTTCACAACCGTCATTACAGCATTTGTATGCTGTTTCTTTTCCTGAGCATCCAGGGACGACCCTGCAATGCACCCCGCGATTCAGCAGAAGAAAGCCATACGGTGACGCCTCAGGAAGGCCATTCGAAGCCCAAGAACAAGCCCCTACCACCCTCCTGGCCATGGAGGGGAATCAGCATTCAGTCTGAACAGAGCACAGCAGAAGATGTGGATTACCTTGCGGGCATTGGTGTGAACTTCATTCGTATCCAGATCAAGCCTCCGATCGTTGCGCGAAAAAAGAAAATGAAACCAATGCAGGCCTTCGAAGCCGAACTGCTATGGGCCGATTCGATGGTCGCTGCATGCGCCAAGAACGGCATCACCTCGATGATCGCTTTCAACCACCTTGTGCTGGATCCTGCATCGGAATGGGACGAAACATCGCCCGCCTTCTGGTCAGACAAGAGCATACGCGACAGCCTAAGCGATCTTGTTGAAGTCATGGTGAAGCGCTTCGCAACACGTGGACCGGAGCTCTGCGCCTACGAGGTCATGAGTGAACCGGTTGTCAAATCGGGCGCCGGAGGCGGGAAAGCGCCTGCTGAGCTGGAACTTTTCTACAAAGCAGTCCTGAAAAAAATACGCCTCCACGACACACAGCGCTGGTTCCTGCTTACACCGGGACCCCGAGGAAGACCGAACAATTTCGACGGGTTTACCGCATTTGATATTCAGGACGAGAAGTTGATTTACGGAGCGCACATGTACATGCCCGATGTTTTCACACATCAAGGCATTAAAGAACGTCCGAAAGGCATTTCCTATCCCGGCAACATCAAGGGCCAACGCTGGGACCGCGAGGCTATAGCGAAAGCGTTCTCAAGCCTGAGGGACTTCGAAAAAGAAACCGGCTATCCGGTATTCATTGGTGAATTCCAGGCCGCCCGCTGGGGAGATGGAGCCGACATCTGGGTGAAGGACGTCATTGAAACCATGGACACTTACGGCTGGTCCTGGGCCTATTTCGCCTACGAAGCGGGACAGAACTTCTGGGATCCGTTTTATGAAGTGGAGAACAAGCTGGATCCCGCCAAAAACTGGAACCTGAAAAAAACGGGAACAGAAACGGATATCTGGAAGTACATGCGCACCCGTTATTCCGAAAACAGATCACGCTGATCGATGCCGGACCCTTCCAATTTCACTTTTGCTGTGATCGATCCGGTCGGCTGCAAGGCCGGTATGGACCAATACGACATCGCACTGACGACGGGACTGGTCTCGAATGGATTGAAAGGGGTCATCTTTAGCAACTTCACCGACGAACCGGAAGGGATCGAATGCATCCGGACATTCAACAATACCGGCAAAGGCAAACTGCAGTCAGCCTACAGCACACTGAAGGGATTTGTCAAAGCACTGCTTTGGGCGAAAAGAAGAAAGGTCGATTGGATAATAGTACATGTCTTCACCGCGGGTTTTGCCGACGCAGTATTCCTGAGCCTGGCCAGGGCGATGGGCTTTCAGGTCTGCGGGATCGTCCATGACATCGAAAGTCTCGATGAATTCAGTCCCGGAAGCATCCGAAAAAAGGTGATCGGACGCTTGCTCGACATCCGCGTAGTCCACAACCGCTTCAGCTACGATGAACTTATGCGTTTGGGCTATATCGATAGCGGTGATCCACATACGCATATCATACCGCATGTCCACTTCCTTTCCTTGTTCGAAGGGAAACGGAAGTTGAATGTCGACCAGAAAGAGCTTGCGGAACTAGCCGGAGAGATTCATCCTACTCTAAAGAGCGCAGTGCTGAAGGATAAACCGATCCTCTTGTTTTTCGGACAGATCAAAAAGCCAAAGGGCCTCGACATCCTGATCAAAGCCTTCCACGAAGTGCGGACAGACGCCGTGCTGGTCATAGCGGGCAAAACAAGGGATGAGCCATGGCAACGGTACCAAGACCTTATCCGCGAACTGGATCTCGAGAGCCAGATAATAACTGTGATCCGTCATATCACCGACAGCGAGCGTGATATTTTGTTTTCGGTAAGTCGTGCCATTGTATTGCCTTATACAAGGATCTACCAAAGCGGCGTCCTGTTGATGGCCATGAGTTATCCTGTCGCAGTGGTCGCATCCGACCTTGCTCCTAATCTCGACACGGTCGTTGACGGGGAGAATGGACTGCTTTTCCGTTCAGGTGACGTACCGGACCTAAGCCGGAACCTGAAAAGGGTGATCAGTGAAAACGAGTTGGCTACTCAATGCAAAAGAAACGCACTGGAGACCATGTGTCATAGGAATGATCCGCATACCATCGGAAAACTGTTCGCACAGATACTTATATCCGACAGCGCAAAGGGGCAACTACCTTAACCCAAATCAACGCGCCTCGGACTGCATCTTCCGGTAGCGGGACGACTCATCCTGCTTACCCATCGCCGCATAAGTGTCGGCCATCACACCCAGACTTTTCCGCGAGGACGGATTACGGGACAAGGCCAGTTCAGCGAAGCGGATGGCCTGTTCATATTGTTTGTTCAGAAAACTCACCGCAGCGATATTCTCGACAAGCATCTGGTTCCCCGGATCCAATGTCTGCGCTTTCATCAAATAGACCAGTGCGCTGTCGTACGACTGCATACCGGCATATAAAGAGGCCATGTTATTCAATGACATGATGTTGCCGGTATTATAAACGGTACTTATCCGATAAGATTCAATCGCCTTGGTTTTCTCTCCCTGTTGTGCGAAGAGCAAACCCTGTTTATAATAGAGATTCGACAAATTATCACCGGCTATACGCTCTTCCGGACGCACTTTCATGGCCATCGTATAATAGCGGATCGCAGAATCAGGTTTCTGCATCGCCTCATAGAGCACGCCCAGGTTATTCATTGCATTCACCAGCGAACCGTTTAGGGAAATGGCTTTCGTATATGCACGGACCGATGCAAGGGAATCGCCGGATAGAGCCATGCAGATGCCGGTGTTGTACAACGCCTCGTGGTTATCAGGGAAAATTTCAAGACTTCGATTGAAATGCTCACGGGATTTGGACAACCAGGCATTCCTGGTTACCGGATCGCCTTCCGTATAGGAGCGGGTCATGCATTCCGAAGCGTATGCGTAATGTGTACGTGCACTGTTGGGCGATGTGATCACGCCACGTTCGAACAGTGTCAGATTGTCTTTCCAGTACCCGGAAGCCGACCAGGTCATCCCTGAGTAAAGTAATAGTATCACCCCCAGGAACATCCTAAACTTCCTCCAACCGTTACCGGAGACCGAGGACCTGTCGTAGCGGCAAGCAAGGGAAACAAGGAATGTCAACAGCAAACAAAATGGAATCGTAGAAATGAACATAAACCGTTCCCCGAAGGTGGAAGCATGTTCCAGTAACACATTGTTGGTAGGAGCCGATGCAACGAAAAAAGCCAGAATGGAAAATGCTGCCACAGGCTGCCTACGCAGTAGAATCACCCCGGTAACCAACAAGCCGGAAGTCAACATCAGGCCGATCCAGGGCATTGCCTCGCTCCAGGAAGCAACAGGAATCTGATTGAAAGCATAGTCCCAGCTCAGGGGCCATGGCAACACCGACATCTTAAGCCAATACCAAAGAATCACGCTCTTGGTGGCGGTCCGATGCGCCAGATCGGGAGCAGCATTCAATACGTTCGCAAGTACAGGTATGTCGTTCGATGAAAACTCCGTACCTACAATGGTAAAACGTGCCCAGACAAAGAGAACACACGGAACAGCAAGGACACCGGCAAGCAGCAAGGCAGGTCGCATCTCCTGCCGCACAAACAAGTATATGCTCAGAGGGATGATGACCAGGAAGGCGATGGCACTCTCCTTTGAAAACATCGCCAACATCAAAAGCAAAATCGGTTTTAAGGCAAGCTTCCAGTCCCGATCCTGCTTTTGAAAGAGTTTGATACTACTCGACCATGCGAGAAGTCCGAACAACGTAGCCAGCAATTCATCCCGGCTCTTCACACTGGCTACGACCTCCACATGTAGCGGATGTGCTGCAAAAAGGAGAACAACAGTAGCATTGAACAGCGGATGGAATGCGGAAAACAATCGGTTCAACAACGTCCAAAGCACCTGCAACAAAACCGCATATAGGATGAGATTGACCGCATGAGCGGCTCCCGGAGCATTTCCTGTCAGTACTTTTTCAAAAATATAAGTCAGCATGGGCACCGGCCTGTAGGGCTGGTGACCGATATCCTTCACGCTCGTACTGGTCAACGCATCACCGATACCACCCAGGCCTTTTTGAACGAGGGCGTTTTTGGATATGAAAAGTTCGTCGTCGAGCGTATATTCGAATCCGGTTGTTTTACCGTATAACAGAACAGCGAAGGCAAAAAAGAGGATCCTTACATAAAGGTCAGGAACACGGTTATCGGCAATGTTAGCTGCGGAAGATTCGCGTGTGTATTTCGCTTTGTTCTTGCCCATGACCACGGCGAACTACTCCACGGTGACGCTCTTGGCCAGATTACGCGGCTGATCCACGTTACAGCCGCGCATGACGGCAATGTGATAAGCCAGCAGCTGGAGCGGAATCACCGATACCAGGGGAACAAGGATCTCATCGGTCTCCGGTATCTCGATCACATAATCGGCGATCTCCCTAACGGTTTCATCCCCTTCTGTGACGATGGCAATGATCTTGCCTTTCCTCGCCTTCACCTCCTGGATGTTGCTGACGACCTTTTCGTAGGAACCGTGCTTGGTAGCGATGACAACCACCGGCATTTCTTCATCGATGAGCGCTATCGGACCGTGCTTCATTTCCGCAGCGGGATAGCCCTCGGCATGGATGTACGAAATCTCTTTCAGCTTGAGGGCGCCTTCCAGCGCGACCGGGAAACCATATCCGCGTCCCAGATAGAGAAAATTCCTAGCGTCTTTGAAGCGACGGGCTAAAGCCATTACCTCCTCGTTCGACTTCAGTGCGACCTCCACTTTCTGAGGGATGCTGTCAAGCTCACTGAGTATACTGCGGAAGCGCGATTCAGAAAGGGTACCGCGTTTGTGCGCGAGTTGCAAAGCCATCAACGTAAGCACGGTGACCTGAGCCGTAAAAGCCTTAGTGGAAGCCACTCCGATTTCGGGACCGGCGTGCGTATATGAACCTGCATGCGTGGCGCGGGGGATGCTGGAGCCTACGACATTGCAGACGCCGAAAATCGTGGCTCCCTTGGATTTCGCCAGCTCCACAGCCGCCAATGTATCCGCCGTTTCACCGCTCTGCGAAATGGCGATCATCACATCGTCTTCGTGTATGATGGGGTTCCGATAACGGAACTCCGATGCGTACTCGACTTCAACGGGGATACGTGCGAGATCTTCGATGAGGTACTCAGCCACCAATCCGGCATGCCAGGAAGTTCCGCAAGCGGCGATGACGATGCGTTGTGCATTCAGTAATTTTTGTTCAAAATCCTTCAATCCACCCAGATTGATACGACCGCCGGTGCTGTCGATCCTGCCGCGCATGCTATCGGCGATGGAGCGGGGTTGCTCGTAAATCTCCTTCAGCATGAAGTGATCGTAACCGCCTTTCTCCAGAGCCTCGAGTTTCAGTTCAAGTTCCTGGATATAGGGGATCTTGATTTCATTGCCGATGGTTTTCACGGTGAGCTCCGTTCCGTCGATCACCGCGAGCTCACCATCGTTTAGGTAAGCCACATTCTTGGTATATTCCACTATCGGTGTGGCATCGGAGGCCACGAAGTATTCGTCCTTTCCGATACCGACCACGATCGGCGAGCCTTTTCGAGCAGCGATCAATTTGGTAGGGTCGTTCTTGGACAGGATGACTATCGCATAGGCACCTACGACCTCACCGAGGGCAAGACGCACAGCCTCTTCGAGCGGTACGGCGGCCTTGGTGCAGATCGCTTCGATAAGATGGATGAGCACTTCCGTATCCGTATCGCTTTCAAACACATGACCCTGCTTGCTCAGCTCGGCCTTGAGCGGTGCGTAATTCTCGATGATTCCATTGTGTATGATGGCAAAATCGCGCGTCTGTGAAAAGTGGGGGTGCGCGTTCCTGTCGTTCGGTTCACCATGGGTAGCCCAGCGGGTATGACCCATGCCCACGGTTCCGGCCACGTCCATGTCTTTCACGTGCTCTTGCAGGTCGCTCACCTTGCCGGCTTTCTTGTACACCTTCAATTTACCGTCGAGAATGGCGACACCGGCACTGTCGTATCCGCGGTATTCCAGCCTGTGCAGGCCTTTGATGATGATCGGGTATGCCTCCCGTTTGCCGATATAAGCGACGATTCCACACATGGTTCAGGGGTTCAGTTGGGTGGTGGTGACCACCAGCCGGATGGATGTTTTTCCTTTGAGTACTGTCCTGCGAGCATTGGACGTACTACCGCCCGCTACGAGGAAAAGACCGTAATCGGGAGTCCCTCCGTTCGCGAGGCGGGTGAGCGTCTGCTGCATGTACCTGCCGATATTGAAAGTGTACTCGTTTGTTGTAGTATTCAACGTACCTCCATAGTAGGAACCGGTTTCGATGGCATCGGCGGTGGTGACGTTCCGACCGACGGAGTCGCTTCCGAAAATGAGGAGGTTATTGTGGGCACTCATGTTGTTGCCGGTGGTGTTGTCCTGCACCTTGAAAATCAGCCGGGCCGAACTGATGGCTACAGGGCCGTCGTCGAACAGGGCATTCATATTCCGAATAAAAAGGCTGTCTTTCAATCCGGCCATGGACTGTACCACGATTGAATCATCCTGAAGATTATCGAGCGCATTGGGAGGCGGCGAATGTGAAAACAAACTGAAGCGCACGGCGTTAGCATCGATCACAAACTCATACTGCTTATCCGTGCCATAGTATAAGGTCAACCGGTGGTAACCGGAAGTAGTGGGTAGATTGAGGATACTGCCGGTACCGACAGTGCTGTCTACCAGGATCAAACCGGGGAAATAATCCGCAAAAGCGGCGTTGGACGCAAAGGTGGCGGGATTGGCAATGTAGTCATTCATGAACTTCGAACCGAGCGCATTGTCCAGATGTATACGCATCATGGGTGGCAGCTTGACGGAATCAACCACCACACTGTCCTTCAGATTCGGAATGAGCTGCGTGTGCCCCAGCAAATTTCCTTTGGCCAGGATGCGGGAACTATAATAGGTGCTGTCTGGTATCAGCTTTTCCGTCAGTTCATACACGCTGATGGCATGAACCGCATTCGAATCCCCCTCGAGACCACGGTAGAGAAAACTCAACACAACCGAATCGGGACTCGTCACTCCACCGAAGGTGCTCGAGGTGATGGTATTGCCCAGGCGGACCTGCGTCACAAAGCCTGCATGAGATGTTCCCGTGTAAGGATCGTTGTTGAAACTTCCCAGAAACAACGTTGGAAGCTCAATGAGGTTCTTGAGCGGACTCCACACCACCAGTGAGTCTTCCTGTACGGTGTAAGCTTCCACAACCAGCGTATCGGTCCTCAGCCCGGGCTGTTCAGAACCGGGTTGCAAATCGATGCCGATCACATCAGGCTCGTTGCAGGAGAAGAGGAGAGAAAATAAGAATGGTGCAAGCAGGATGAAACTGCGTACAGGAACTGAGTTTATCACGAGGCGAAGGTAAGAGAAATTGAAGATGAGCCCTGTGACAAAAGTAACCTGTGGAATGCGGCTTAGTCGGCCAGAACAGAATCCTCGAGCACGGCCTCGTCGTAGAACGAATCGTAGGCTTCGATATACTCCTCGGGGGATTTGTAATCGAGCGTGGGCTTGTTCAATTTCCGGAAGGCGGTTTCGACCTGATCATCAATCGATGCAGAGCTCTTGATAACGGCATCGGACCAATTCATGGCCAGCTTGGTGAGGCTCACGTAATTGGGATCCTTCAGTTCCTTCACATCGGCCGCAGTCAACCCTTCCATCACCACCTTGGAGTGGAATTTGGGATTGAAAGGCTCGGAGAAATTATCATTGTACAGGGAGTAAACGACCTTGCTGTTGTGAAACATCGGATCCTCCTTGTAGGCTGTCTTGATGAACAGGGGCACAAGTGCGGTCATCCAGCCGTGGCAATGGATGATGTCGGGAGACCAGCCTAATTTTTTTACTGTTTCCAAGACGCCGCGACCGAAGAAAATGGCGCGATCGTCGTTGTCGGGATGGAATTTGCCATCGGCGTCACGCAAGGTGGTCTTCCGCTGGAAATACTCTTCGTTGTCAATGAAATACACTTGCATGCGGGCCGCCTGGATGGAGGCCACCTTGATGATCAATGGATGATCGGTGTCGTCGATGATCAGGTTCATTCCGGAAAGCCGGATCACTTCGTGGAGCTGGTTCCGGCGTTCGTTGATGTTCCCGAACCGGGGCATGAAGGTCCTGATCTCCTTCCCTCTTTCCTGAATGCCCTGCGGGAGAAAACGAGCAATCTTGCTTTGCTCGGTCAGTTCAAGATAGGGGTGAATCTCGCTTGAGATAAAAAGTACACGTGCTTTTCTCATGGCTTTCTTCACAGGTTTTAGGTAATTCCCTGCAAAGATACGCTATTTAGAGAGAATTTCCTCATAAAACAAGCTGTGGAAATTACTTGTATTTACGAGAAAAATTTCGTAAAGAAAGAATCATTCCACGCCCGATTCTGCGGGGTACAGTCTGCGAAACATCCACAACCCCGCAAAGCTCAGGAAAACACTTGCAGCGAGCAATGGTTCTTGACCTTCCGCAATTCCCACCACATCGGGATTGATTTTAAATACCCCCCTTGCGGAGATCCAGGTCAGGAATACCGTCAGAGCATTGTTGAAGAAATGAGCCAGGATGGGCATCCAGAGGTTGCCACTCCAATGGAAAAGGTAACCAAGCACCAGGCCAAGAACGAATCGTGGGAAAAATCCGAAAAACTGCATGTGGAGGGCTGAAAACAAGAACGCGGTCAGTACGACCCCGACATGTTTGTTTCCGGCAAGTTCAACAAACTGCCTTTGGATGATGCCCCGAAAAAGCAGCTCCTCGCCCAAGGCGGGCAGTACCGCAATGACCAACATGTTCCAGAACAGATCAGTCGTAGATGTTCCGCCAAGAAGAAGTTCGGTCAGCCTGGCCGCTTGTTGTTCAGTGGCGACCATCCATTCTTCCAGTTGAGCCAAAAATCCGGGCAAGTGCAGCTGGCTGTTCACCAGAGCCATCCAGTTGATAAAGGGAATTCCGGCAAGGAACAAAATGAACAAGATCACTGCTCCGCGTATACCGCCGGGTTTCCCGGACAATCCGGTGTACTCCGCTGCACGTTCCGAGAAAAGGAAAGCCGCAGCCCATGCCGGAACCAGGAATGTCCCTACTGCTGCCAACGCCTGGAACAGGCGCAAGGCCTGCACCGTTTGAGGTCCGGCATTGCTTCCGCCGGTCCAAAGGGCCAG
>JAULUX010000064.1:0-1976 GCA_032111385.1 Bacteroidia bacterium | reverse complement strand
GACACCGAACAAGGTCTTGACCAAACCGGATCCGATGGAGGTGAAAATAACAGAACTGACCATCACCAATCCAACGATGATCAGGAATTTCCGGTAGGGTGGCCGATCGGCAAGGCTGGCGCGCAGGTGCATGGATGCTTACTTTTGCGACCAAAGATAGTCCGACCGAGACTTCGGAACGGCTCTTTGCTCATCCCATGGCACGCATCCGCAATATAGAATTAGGCGACTTCCCACTCCTCCTTGCCCCTATGGAGGATGTGAGCGATCCGCCTTTCCGCATGGTTTGCAAGCAGCATGGCGCCGACGTCATGTACACCGAGTTCATTTCCAGCGAAGGTCTCATTCGCCATGCCGCTAAAAGCACCATGAAGCTCGACGTTTACGATTACGAACGTCCCATCGGCATCCAGCTTTTCGGGGGGTCCGAAGACGCCATGGTGGAAGCTGCGCGGATTGCCGAGGCGGCCGGACCCGACCTGATCGACATCAATTACGGCTGCCCGGTGCACAAAGTAGTCAGCAAGGGTGCAGGGGCCTGTCTTTTGCAGGACGTGGACAAGATGACCCGGCTGACGGAACAGGTAGTGAAAGCCGTAAAGCTGCCGGTAACGGTCAAAACCCGGTTGGGCTGGAACGACCACACCAAGAATATCGAAGAGGTGGCGGAGCGCCTGCAGGATGTCGGTATCGAAGCCCTCACTGTACATGGTAGAACCCGTGCCCAATTGTATAAGGGGGAAGCCGACTGGACCCTCATCGGCAAAGTGAAAGCCAATCCCCGGATCCACATCCCCATCTTTGGTAACGGCGATGTCGATTCTCCGGAAAAAGCACTGCTGATGAAGTCGCGCTACGGTGTAGACGGCATCATGATCGGCAGGGCCAGCATTGGCTACCCCTGGATTTTCCAGGAGATCAAACACTTCAGGGAGACCGGATTGAAGGCCGCCCCACCTACTTCAGCTCAGCGGGTGGACACCTGCATCGCCCACCTCGATTTCTCCATCCGCTGGAAAGGACCTGTCACCGGAATCCTGGAAATGCGACGGCATTACACCAATTACTTCAAGGGCTTTGATCATTTCAAGGGGTACCGGACACGCCTGGTCACCAGTTCGGACTACGAGGAAATCCGTTCGGTATTGGAAGAAATCCGGAATCGATACTCGACCGCCGATATCTACTGAATGGCAGGGCTTCGACCGGCTCGATGGCTAAAACAGGGGGCGGTAAATTCTCAAGTACCTTGCCATTAAAATTTGGATATTTTTCAACAAGTTTATCTATATTTGCCCACGCTTTTCAATCATTCACCCAACTCATTGACAATCATGTTCGATCAGCTGAAAAACAAAGGGGTAATCACCCGCCCTGCCGATGCCGGTGGCAACGGGGTTATCAACATCATAGGTGCCGGAACCACCATCGAAGGCGAGATTCGCTCCAACGGCGATGTACGCATTGACGGTAAAATCCGCGGCTCGGTTACATCAAAAGCGAAAGTGGTGATTGGGGCAAGTGGGCAGGTGGAAGGCGATGTGGTTTGTCAGAACGCTGACATCTCCGGCTCGGTGAAAGGAAAGACCACCGTTGCCGAAATGCTTTTCCTCAAGTCGGAAGCCAAGATCAACGGAGACATCCAAACAGGAAAACTCATTGTTGAAGTGGGTGCCACCTTCACCGGCAACTGCAGCATGGGTTCGGTGATCAAAGACATGAAGCATGTCGAAAGAGCCGGTGCAGCCCTCGCCGAAAAAACAGCTTAACAGCTACGTCCGTTTCTCCGCCCTGGGAATCCAGATGGCTCTGACCATCCTGATCATGACCTGGGCGGGATCAAAGCTGGATAAATACATGGGAATGAAGTTTCCCTTATTCACTTTGATATTGGCATTGCTTTCGTCGGCGGGCTCCCTTTACTATTTCATACGTGAGGTCAGTAAAAAGGATTGACCTCGCTCCCCAAACCCCGA
>JAULUX010000063.1:0-21440 GCA_032111385.1 Bacteroidia bacterium | reverse complement strand
CGGAACTATCAATGCCGGGCTGATCATAGTCGATTTCGTTGATGACAAGTCCGGTTTGGGCGAAAGTGAAGGCGGAAGCGAGTACGAAGAGGTAGGAGAGTACGATTTTTTTCATGTGCGGGGATTGGGTTTCCGGCTCCAAATCTAAGGAACCTCATCCAAAAGCAACCCCTTTCAACACAGGATCTTTGCCGGAACTCACCTGCAACGGCCATTTCGACGGCCAATGATGTTCCGGACACTCGGAAACAGAGGCTTTTTCAGTGGCTGGTAAGAATTCCCTTCACCTCGATCAGCTTGAGGTAGGGATCGATCACCCGTCTGCTTTTTGTGGCCGCTATCTTGTCGATCCGGTTGCGGTGCACGTTGTACCACAACTGGATATAAAACCCGTTCATGTGGTAAAGATTGACCCTGTATTGGCTGTTCTGTCTTACAATCAGAAACGTGGCGTGGTGCCAAACGTGCCATGCTTTTTCATCGAATCCTAGTGCGTTGAATTTTTCAACTGAGTGCGTGTCCTGAATCATGATTGTAAACGAATGATGATTCAATTTACCCCGCAGGTCCGGGGGGCTGCCCGGTTCTTTTGGTGAAGGAGGAAGCTTTAGGGGTGAAAAACGGACTTCATGGGGGTGTGTTTCCCAGCTATGAAACGCAGGGCGTGTCCCGTCTCCCAATGGGAGTTTGGGTGAAACCGGACGACGGTTGAGCCGGGTTAAAGCGGAATGTTCCCGTGCTTTTTGCGTGGGCGCTTCACTACCTTGTTCTCCAGCATACGGAAGGCGCTGATGAGCTTCCGCCGGGTGTCGGAAGGAAGGATCACCTCATCGATATATCCCCTCTCGGCGGCCCGGTACGGGTTGGCGAAGTGCTCGGTGTATTCGAGCTCTTTCTCCTTCAGCTTCTGTGCAGGATCTTCGGCTTTTGAAATTTCGTTTTTGAAAATGATCTCAGCCGCACCGCGGGCGCCCATCACGGCGATCTCTGCCGAAGGCCAGGCGTAGTTCATGTCCGCCCCGATGTGCTTGGAGTTCATCACATCGTAAGCTCCGCCATAAGCCTTCCGGGTGATGACCGTGACGCGGGGTACGGTCGCCTCGCTGAAGGCATAAAGTAACTTGGCACCATTGGTGATGATCCCGTTCCATTCCTGGTCGGTGCCGGGCAGGAATCCCGGAACATCCTCCAGAACGAGCATGGGAATGTTGAAACAGTCGCAGAAACGGACGAAGCGGCCGGCCTTGACCGACGAGTGGATGTCGAGTACGCCTGCAAGGTAAGCGGGCTGGTTGGCGATGATGCCGATGGAGCGTCCCGCCAGTCGGGCGAAACCAACGACGATATTGGGCGCGAAATCTTTGTGTACCTCGAAGAATCCCTCTCCGTCATCGTCGATCAACGGGGTGATCACATCGCGGATGTCGTAGGGCTGATTGGGGTTTTCAGGAATGATGGTGTTGAGCTCCGGACGCTCTTCGTTTCCCGCTGTGTAAGGACGTACCGGAGCAGGTTCTTCGCAGTTCGAAGGGATGTAACTCAGCAGTCGCTTGATGTGACGGATGCATTCGATCTCGTTGGCGCAGGCGAAGTGGGTGACACCCGATTTGCTGCTGTGGGTGGAGGCGCCGCCCAGGTCCTCGCTGCTGACCTCTTCGTGGGTGACGGTCTTCACCACGTTCGGGCCCGTGACGAACATGTAGCTGGTTTTTTCCACCATCAGGATAAAGTCGGTGATGGCGGGCGAGTAAACGGCTCCTCCGGCACAGGGTCCCATGATGGCACTGATTTGAGGTACGACCCCCGAGGCCATGGTGTTCCGGTAGAAGATATCGGCATAACCACCAAGCGATACGACCCCTTCCTGGATTCGGGCTCCCCCTGAATCGTTGAGTCCGATCACCGGATAACCGTTCTGCATGGCCAGGTCCATCAGCCGGCAGATTTTTCCGGCATGGGCCTCGGAGAGCGATCCGCCGAAAACGGTGAAGTCCTGGGCGAAGACATATACCGGGCGACCGTCGATCCTGCCAAAACCGGTCACTACGCCATCGCCAAGGTATTTCTCCTTGTCCAGGCCGAAATCTGTCGTGCGGTGGGTGACGAACATGCCGATCTCCTCAAAGCTGCCTTCGTCGAGCAGGAAGTGGAGGCGCTCACGGGCGGTCATTTTCCCCTTTTTGTGCTGGGCCGCAATGCGGGCTTCTCCACCGCCCTTCTGGGCTTCTTCTTGTTTCTGACGCAGTTGTTCGAATTTTGGGTGCATGTCTGTCGGTAATATGCGGTCAAAATTAGCTGAAAATCATCCGCGGAGTGAATGGGTTTATCGGTCCGGAATTACCTTCGCAACAAAGTAAAACCTGTCCGAATGCCTTCTTTCATTGTCCGAATCAAACACTACGTCGGGGAAACCCGGTACAAGTGGCTGGCACTTCTCTTGTTCCATGCGCTTTCCGTTCAGTCTTTTCCGGTCCTGCCGACGGAGAACGACAGGCAATCGGTTGCCGGTACCTGGTGCAGCATTGAGGTTCCCCAAGGCTGGGTCCCTTCGAAAAAATGGAGGGGATTTGAGCATGACTCCAGCGGTTCAAGTCTGTTGTTTTCCTTGCAAGGCTCGGATTTCGAGTCGAATAAAAAGGTGTTGACCGTGGAGAATTTCAAGAAGCAGGGGGTGAAACTTCTGGAATCACGCGAGCTGCTTGTGCAAGGCCGCCCGGCCATGTTTTACCGGTTCGATCACGACAGGAAGGGGAAGCCGTTCATAAAACAGATGGTGTTGATGGGAGATCAGTACAGAACGGTTTCCGTGAGTGCGTTTTGTGCTGCTTCCGACTCCGTACTTATAAATATTACCTACGCCGCCCTGATGAGTGTAAAGTACGACCCTGCTGATTACGCCAATTTAACCGACGAAGTTCCGTTTCACTTGTCTTTCGAAGGGACGGACCTGCGACCGGTTATTCTTCAGGGCAACGGATTGGCCTACACCGCCGATGGCTATTTCCCTACGCGCAGTAAAGACAAAGCCTCTTTTATCGCCGGGCGATTCAGTCTTAACGATACCATCGGTGACCTTCAGTCGGTGGCTATCCGGAAGATAAAAGCCATTAACGGTGTGGATTCACTTGCTGCATTCAATGTCGAACCGGTGATCATTGACAGTCTTAGCGGATTTGTATTGCAGGCTCAAGGGGCGTTTCCCGAAAGTACTCCTCAGCAGGTTTATGCTGTGGTGCTGTTTTCCGACCGCACACAGGTCTTTATTCTTGCCGGAATGGCAAGCAGCAAGGCGAATGGTTACCCTGCTGCTTTCCAGAAGATGGCCGCCTCTTTCAAAAGACGATGAAGCGAAGTAAGCCTATCCGTGTGTCAGGCTTTCATCAAAATGCTTTCGTACCTGCGCCCGAAGCTGGTTTTCGCTGAGCTGGTCGCAGGCCTCACTGCTGATGTGTTTTGAACTGAAGTGCTTGTCTTCACTCAGCAGGTTCTGGAATTCCTTCCGGGCCTGTCCGGGGCCGCACAGGTAGATCTCATCGTAAACTTCGAGTCTGTTGGCCAGGTGCTTGAAGTAGGATTTTATAGTGTTCTCCTCCTTGCGGTGCTTATGGAATTCATTGTCGGTGGACCGGAAGTTGCCCAGGCGTGTTCCGTCTCCATGTTCCCCTCTGTGTCTTTCCTGAGACTCCTGGCCGGAGTGCATGGCTTCGATCCGTTCTTCGGCATTGTTCGGATCGAATATCAACGCTTTGGAATGATCTATCCAAACGCCTATGCGGCGGGGAGGTTGTGCGTGCTTGTTCATGGCTGTTGTATCATAAGGTAATTACAAAAGTACAGCCATGAACTATCGCTTAGTGCCTGCCCCGGTCAGCCTGACGACTGATTATCATCAGTGTTTAATGTGCTTCCAGCCAGTTGCTTCCTGTTCCGGCTTCGACAAGTACCGGGATGCTCAGCGGCAGGGCCTGCTCCATGTAGTGGACTACAAGTCTCTTCACTTCTTCGGCTTCGTCCCGGGGCACATCGAGCACGAGTTCGTCGTGCACCTGCAGGATCAGTCTTGCCCGTAGCTTGCTGTTCGCCAATGCCCGGTAGAGCGGGATCATGGCCAGCTTGATCATGTCGGCCGCAGTGCCCTGTATCGGTGCGTTGATGGCATTGCGTTCGGCAAACCCCCTTACGGTTTGGTTCTGGCTGTTGATGTCGCGCAGGTAGCGCCTTCTTCCAAGTAGTGTTTCAACATAGCCCATCTTGCGCGCTCCGGAGATGGACTGGTCCATGTAGTCTTTGATGAGCGGATACTGGATGAAGTAGTTTTCGATGATGGAAGCAGCTTCCTTGCGGGGGATGTTCAGCCGCTCGGAAAGGCCGAAAGCGGAGATTCCGTAGATGATCCCGAAGTTGACCATCTTGGCGCGGCGGCGCATTTCGGAAGTGACTTCATCGAGCGGCACACCGAATACTTTCGATGCGGTGGAGGCATGTACGTCGAGTCCGTTTGTGAAAGCTTCCGTCAGCCCCGGATCACGGCACAAGTGGGCCATGATGCGCAATTCGATCTGGGAGTAGTCGGCTGATACCAATACATGGTTTTCGTCGCGGGGAACGAAGGCTTTTCGGATCTCGCGTCCCCTGGCCGTACGGATGGGGATGTTCTGCAGGTTGGGATTGTCTGAACTCAAACGGCCGGTGACCGCCACCACTTGGTTGAAGGTGGTGTGGATGCGTCCGGTCCGGGGGTTGATGAGTTGTGGTAAGGCATCGACGTAAGTGGATTTCAGCTTGACCAGTTCTCGGTAGTCGAGGATCTGGTTGACGATGGGGTGCTTGCCGGCGAGTTTGCTGAGGATGTCCTCACTGGTGGCGTACTGTCCGGTCTTGGTCTTCTTGGGTTTTTCGTCGATGCGTAGGATTTCGAAGAGAATGTCGCCGACCTGCTTCGGGGAGGAGACGTTGAAGGGTGTTCCGGCCATTTCCTGGATTCCACGGTCAAGGACACGGATGTCGTCTTCCAGTTGCTTGCTGATGTCATGCAACGCCCGGATGTCGATCCGTACGCCTTCGCGTTCCATGCCTGCAAGCACAGGGATGAGCGGGATCTCCACCTCTTCGAAAAGCTTGCGTGTGCCGGTTTCGTTCAGTTTCGGCTCAAAGGTGTTTTTGAGCTGTAGTGTGATGTCCGCATCCTCGGCGGCGTACTCACGGATGGCTTCCGGATCGGCATCGCGCATGCTGCCCTGGTCTTTCCCTTTTTTGCCGATGAGCTGTTCGATGGGCACCGGCGAGTAATGCAGGTAGGTTTCGGCCAGGACATTCATGTTGTGTCGCATCTCCGGCTGGATGAGGTAATGCGCCACCATGGTGTCGAAAAGCTTGCAGCGGGGATGGATACCGTGAGAGGCGAGTATGTGCAGGTCGTACTTGATGTTCTGTCCGATGAGTAACAATTCTTCCATGTCGAAAACCGGTCGGAACATGTCCAGGATTTCGCGTGTTTTGGTCGGATCCGCCGGCAGGGGTACCCACCATCCGGTGTGTGCTTCGGTACTGAAGGAAAGCCCGACCGGTTCGGCCCGGAGGGGGTCGAGTCCGGTGGTTTCCGTATCGAAACTGATGGAAGCAGCCTTCATCAGTTCCCCGACGAGCGCCTGGATCGGCTCGCTCCCTTCCACGGTGGTGTAGGTATGTGGCGTGTCGGAGATGGTGTGGAGGAGTGTTTCGCCTTCATCGGTTTCCGGTACAACTTCTTCTCTTGCTATCGGTGTTGCCTGTCCGAAAAGATCCATTTGTCCCCCTGCGGCCACGGCAGGTGTCGGGATGGGGATTTCTTCGCCAAGCACCTGCTGGGCCAATCGCCGGAACTCCAGTTCCTTGAAAAGTTCCACAAGCAGCTCCTTGTCCGGGTCGTTGAGTTCCAGATCGGTTTCGTCGAATGCCACAGGAACATCGCAGTGGATGGTGGCTAGCTGCCGTGAAAGCAGTGCGATGTCGCGGTTGTTTTCGATTTTTTCCCTGAGCTTTCCTTTGAGTTGGTCGGTGTTGGCCAGCAGGTTGTCGATGGATCCGAATTGCTGCACCAGCTGGGTTGCGGTTTTTTCACCGACGCCGGGAACTCCGGGGATGTTGTCCACCGAGTCGCCCATCAGACCAAGGATATCGATGACCTGGTCGGGTCGGGTGATGCCGTATTTGGCACAGATCTCTTTCACGCCCAGGATCTCGGCCCCGTTGCCCATGCGGGCGGGCTTGTAGATGTGCACCATGCCGGTGACGAGCTGACCGTAGTCCTTGTCGGGGGTCATCATGAAGGTGACAAATCCCGCCTGCTCGGCTTTGCGTGCAAGCGTGCCGATGATGTCGTCGGCCTCGAAGCCGTCCATTTCAATGACGGGGATGTTGAAGGCTTTGACCAGGCGCTTGATGTAAGGGATGGACAAGGCGATGTCCTCCGGGATCTCCTCGCGGTGGGCCTTGTAGTCGGCGAAAGCTTCGTGGCGGTGTGTAGGTGCTGCGGTATCGAATACCACGGCGATGTGCGTGGGTTTCTCTTTCTTCAGGATCTCTAGCAGGGTGTTCGTAAAACCGAACATCGCTGAGGTGTTCAGTCCCTTGGAATTGATCCGGTGATTGTTGCTGAAGGCGAAGTAGGCACGGAAGACCAGGGCCATCGCATCGAGCAGGAATAGTTTTTTCGGTTCGGCATTCATCGCCGTAAAAGTAGGGACTCGGTTCGTGCCGCATGCGGAACTGCGTGGATTTCAACTTTCATCTTTTTTGCTTTTACACGAAAAGAAGCGGATACTTTTGCGTAAACCGGGTGTCAATCATGTTCATCGACGAATTACGCGAATTTTGCATGACAAAGCCTTTCGTCACGGAAGGATTCCCATTCGATGAGGATACGCTAGTTTTCAAAGTGGACGGGAAGATGTTCGCGCTGGTCAGTCTATCCGATCCTTCGTGGGTGAACCTGAAATGCGATCCCGAGCGGGCGGTTGACTTGCGTGAGCAGTATGAGTCGATCCGTCCCGGTTACCACATGAGTAAAACGCACTGGAACACGGTGAATTTGCATGCGGGTCTGGACGATGCGTTGATCCGGGGTCTTATTGATCATTCCTACGACGAAGTGGTCCGCGGTTTCACCCGAAAGCGAAGGCGGGAGCTGGGTCTTGAACCCTGATTTTTTTCAGCACTCTTTCTCGGTCATGATGACTGCAGGGTGACCATCATGCTTCGTCACGAAGAAAAGCCACAAGGGTTCACCCGAAGGGATACGGAGTTGCGCGATGACCTGTTGGGACTGCTCGGGAAAGTTGTAAAAAAGCATTCTTGCCGGGCGACCCGCCATCCATTCCAGAATCTCTGCGGGCCGGTAGGGAAGGGTGTCGAGGATTCGGAAGCGACGGCCCGGAAAATCCCTTTCAATCTTTTCTGACGTGAATAAGTGGGTGTTGGGGTGAAGGGCCTCCAGAGCGAAATGTTCGCAGAGTGGAGGCCATGCGCCGGCTTTTCGAACCGCTGCATGGGGTTCATACAGCCAGGTTTTCGGTTCCCCGGTGGAAACGGCAGCATCTCCGCTTTCTTTGAAGTGAAAGTCGAAATCCGGCAATCCGGATTCCAGTTCGGTGCAAATTATCCGGGGATTTTTCACTGGTCCGCTTGTATCCCTTTCCAGGTGAAACAGGATTTCACGGCATTCTCCCTTCCAGGAGAGGATGTCCACACGCGTCGTCTCGGGCAACAGCCTCAATCCTTCGTGCAGATCGAACATGGGCGAGAGTTTGATCAACAGCCTACCGACCTGTTCGAGGATGTTCCTTTTCAAACCCAATACATCGGGCTGAAGGTCCTTTAAAAGGAAGACTTTTCGTCCGGTAGTACTTCGTCGCGAAGGATCCAGGTAAACCAGCTCTGTTCCTTGAGGTAGTCCTTGCAAGAGGGCCTCTTCAGCTTTGTTTTGTTGGAACCGCACATTGGTTCTACCCAATGCATCCAGATTGTGTTGAGCTGCAAGTACCCGGTCTCCATCGGGTTCAATGTAAAGCACCGAACCGGCCGCCTCGGAAAAGGCCCAGGTATCGATTCCCAATCCCCCGGTGAGGTCGGCTACGGCCATTCCGCGGACGAATTGTGATTTGTACCGCGCAGTAGCTTCTGAAGAGCATTGCTCCAGGCTGAGTGCATCGGGATAAATGATGTCCGTACTGCGGTACCACGTCGGCAGTTTGTGCCGGGCGATCTGTCGCCCTTTCACCTGCTGCAAGAGGAAGCGCAGTGGGATTCCCGGCTTTCCGGAGTAGCGGAGAGCCAGTCCGGCGGTGTCCTCGTTCTCGTGCTGCTCCACCCAGTCCTTCCAGCGGGGATCAAGGTGTTCCGGCGGAGTATTCATAACCGCAAAGAAAAAGGGAAATCCCGAGCGTCCAAGCCTTCGATTTTCGGATATTTGCGCTCCCGGTAAAGCCTGGCGGATGCTCATGAAAAAGTTAGCCAATTATTTCTTCCAGGGTCTGCTACTTGTGGTTCCGGCGGCGGTCACTTTTTATGTCGTGTACCTGGCCATCATCTGGATGGATAATCTGGTGCCGTTGCGTGTGCCCATCACGGTGCCCTGGTCGGACAACTTTGCTCTGCCGGGCATTGGAATCCTGATCATCCTGGCGGTCATCACGCTCCTGGGATATATTGGAACACGTTTCGTTCGCAACCCATTCTTCCTCATGTTCGAGGCCCTGATGGAACGAACGCCTCTGCTCAAGGTGATTTACTCTTCAGTGAAGGACCTGATCGAAGCCTTCGTAGGGGAGAAGAAGCGTTTCAATCAGCCTGTGCTGGTCACGGTCAACAACAACCCGGTGGTACAGCGCATCGGCTTCATCACCGAAAACGATTTGTCTGAATTGGGACTTGAGAAGGAAAAGATGGCCGTGTACCTGCCTTTCTCCTATGGATTCAACGGGCAGTTGTTGATCGTCGACTCCGAAAACGTTCGTAAACTCGATGCCTCCGGTACCGAAATGATGAAGTTCGTCATTTCCGGCGGTGTTACTGATATCTGACCTGAATTGAAAAAGATCCTTCTTTCACTTTTGATCGTGCTGATTGTGCAGGGATTGGACGCACAGACGGTTTCCGTTGAGCCCTCTATTGAGCGTATCGGTAAAGGTTACAATGCGGCCTACAGGATTGAGATTCCCTATGCCGATCCTGCTTTTGTGGAGAAAGAATGGCGTAGTTTCCTGAAGGAGCACAATGCCAAAGTGAAGGGGTCCAAAGGTGAAGTCAACGGCGAAGAAGTGGTCATTGCCGCGCTGGGAAGCGATCCCATGCGGTTCCTGTCCGATGTCGGAGCTTCCTCCTCAGGAACGCTCGTTCGGGTTGCTGTAGAACGCAATCAGTCGTTTGTGTCGAAGGCTACTCATCCCGAAACGGCGAGCCAGCTTCAGGGGTTGTTCAGGCGATGGTCGCTCGATGTGGCCGTGGCCTCCATGAACCGGCAAATCGAATCGGCCAAGGAACTTATTGTGAAGCAGACCCGTGAGGTGGAATCCCTTGGTCGTTCCACCAATCGTCTCGAGCAGAGCAACGAAAGTCTGCGTAAGCAGGTCGAGGCCAACGAGAAAACAATTGAGGAAAACAAGGTGAATGTCAACGGACTCACCAATGGACTCGAGGAGCAGAACAAACTGCTTCTGGAGCTTGAAAAAAAGAAATCAGCATTGAAATGATGGATATGCGAAACGGAGATACGATACTGGTACTTGGTGCCGGCGGACAAATCGGCACAGACCTCGTTTATACCCTGCGTCAGCAACGGGGTGGCTCTGCCGTCATAGCGGCCGACCTGAAGCCGCAGTCGGGATTCCTCGCTGAGAGCGGGCCATTCATGCAGATCGACGTGCTGGATGCACAGGCGGTCGCTGACTGCATCCGCTCGAACAAAGTGAAGCAGGTGTACCTGCTCGCCGCCCTGCTGAGCGCCACTGCCGAGCAGAAGCCGAAGTCGGCCTGGCGCTTGAACATGGAGGGATTGTTCAATGTCCTCGATATCGCCCGGGAACTTGAAGGTCTGCAGATTTTCTGGCCCAGCAGCATCGCCGTGTTCGGTCCTACTACGCCCCGAACAGGTACTCCCCAATTCACCGTCATGGAGCCGACCACCGTGTACGGCATCAGTAAGCAGGCCGGTGAACGCTGGTGCGAATACTATCATTTGAAATACGGTGTGGATGTCCGCAGTTTGCGTTATCCTGGACTGATCAGTTACAAGGCCCACCCCGGTGGAGGGACTACGGATTATGCCGTGGATATCTTCCATCAGGCCCTCGATCAGGGTCAATACACTTGTTTCCTGCGCGAGGATACCGCCCTTCCCATGATGTACATGCCGGATGCCATCCGGGCCACACTCGAGCTCATGGAAGCTCCGTCGGACCGTGTGCACATCCGCAGCAGCTATAACCTGGGAGGCATCAGCTTCACGCCGAAGGAGATCGCCGCCGAAATTTCGCGTCATATCTCCGGATTCCACGTCGATTACGCTCCTGATTACCGTCAGGCAATCGCCGACTCCTGGCCCGATAGTATCGATGACAGCCGTGCCCGCGAAGACTGGGGTTGGAATGCGGAGTATGACCTGCAGTCGATGACCTCGGACATGCTCCTGCACCTCAAGGAGGCCAGGCAGATGGCTTGAATTTCCGGCTAACCATAGGGCTTACCGAAAAACACAAATCAGCACACGCATCCATCCCAAGTCCTTCAAATCAACCGAAATCCATTTTCCTCATGCAGCATCCCCTGCAACTGACCAACTCCCTGACCCGGAAAAAAGAGCAGTTCGTTCCGATGAACCCGCCGATGGTCGGTTTGTATGTCTGCGGTCCTACCGTTTACGGTGAACCGCACCTCGGCCACTCCCGCCCGAATATCACCTTCGATGTACTGTGCCGTTACCTCGAACACGTGGGTTATAAGGTGCGCTACGTGCGGAACATCACCGATGTGGGCCACCTCGAGAACGATGCCGACGAAGGCGAGGACAAGATCGCCAAGAAGGCGCGCCTTGAACAGCTCGAGCCGATGGAGATCGTCGAGCTTTACACGGCCAGCTTTCACGAGGCCATGCGACTGCTGAACAACCGTCCGCCGGGAATTGAACCGAGGGCGTCAGGCCATATCATCGAACAGATCGAGATGATCAGGTCAATCATCGATAACGGGTATGCCTATGAGTCGAATGGCTCGGTGTATTTCGATGTTATCGGTTATAGCAGGAACAACGATTACGGAAAGCTTAGCGGCAGGGTTGTAGAGGAATTGATCGCCGGTGCCGGTAACGAACGGCGCGAGCTTGAAGGGCAGCAGGAAAAGCGAAATCCCGCCGACTTCGCGCTCTGGAAGAAAGCCGCTCCCGAACACATCATGCGCTGGCCCTCCCCCTGGAGCGTCGGATTTCCGGGCTGGCATATCGAGTGCTCAGCCATGAGCCGCAAGTACCTTGGCGAGACATTCGACATACACGGTGGAGGAATGGATCTGTTGTTCCCGCATCACGAAAGCGAGATCGCTCAGTCGAAGGGCAGTTGTGGCCACGACCCCGTTCGGTACTGGGTGCACAATAACATGATCACCATCAACGGACAGAAGATGGGCAAGTCGCTGGGCAATTTCATCAATCTGCGTCAGTTGTTCACCGGGGAACATCCCCTATTGCAGCAGGCGTATAGCCCCATGACGGTTCGTTTTTTCATTCTTCAGGCGCATTACCGCAGTACCCTTGATTTCAGCAACGAGGGGCTTCAGGCTGCCGAGAAAGGGCTGGCAAGACTGATGGCGGCTGTCGAACTCTCCGGCAAGCTTCAGTCAGCTGATGTTTCAACTGTGGATGTGAAACCGATCCGCGAGCAGGCCTATTCAGCATTGAATGATGACTTGAATACCGCTATTGCCATATCGCACCTGTTCGAAGCCGTGCGCATCGTCAATTCCGTTCATGCCGGACACGAAAAACTGTCTGCAAGCGATATCGCACATATTCAGGATACATTCCGCATTCTTGTGTTCGATATTCTTGGTCTTCAGCCTGAAGCAGTAAGTGGGGGAGGAGAAGACCTGGATGCGGTGATGCAATTGCTGCTCTCTATCCGGAGCGATGCCAAATTGAAGAAGGACTTTGCAACCTCAGACAAGATCCGTGACGAGCTCGGGAAAGCGGGCTTTATCATCAAAGACGAAAAAGATGGTACGACCTGGAAGAAAGCCTGAGTTTCATAGCCTGTTTTTCATCGCCCTGGCCTTTTTCTTTTCGTCATGCGGTGGGGATGGAGCTGAAAAACCGAAAACTCAATCCGCCTCTTCCAAGCCGGCTGTTCAGGTTCCGGTTTTCAATGCTGATTCAGCTTATGCCTACGTGAAACAGCAGGTGGAGTTCGGTCCACGAGTGCCGAATACGGAAGCCCATCAACAGTGTGGTGACTGGTTCGTCAACCGTTTGTCGGAATGGGCCGATACCGTCATGGTGCAGTCGTTTCAGGTCCGTGCCTTCGATGGGAAAATGCTGAACGGACGAAATATTGTCGCCGCGTTTCATCCCGAACTGGGTAACCGGATCATGCTCTTTGCGCATTGGGATACCAGGCCCTTTGCCGATATGGATGACGCGGATAAAAACAAGCCCATTCAAGGAGCCAATGATGGAGGTAGCGGGGTCGGGGTATTGATGGAGGTGGCGCGTCAAATCAACCTGAATGATCCCGGAATCGGTATCGATATCATTCTGTTCGACGTGGAGGATTACGGTCAACCCGACGATAGCCCTTTACCACGCATGGAGGACTCGTATTGTCTTGGGTCACAATATTGGTCGAATACACCTCACGCTCGAAATTATACGGCTCAATACGGGATTTTGCTCGACATGGTAGGTGGCCGGCAGTTACGATTCACGCAAGAAGGAACATCCATGCAATATGCGCCCTATGTGGTCGACAAGGTATGGAAAGTGGCTGCGGCCACCGGATTTGGCGAGTACTTCCTTTTCGAACGTACAAAGCCGATCATCGATGACCATTACTACGTGAACCGCATCGCCCGTATCCCTTCCATCGATCTGATTCACTACGATCATTCAACTGACAGCAAGTTTTGGAAACACTGGCATACTCAAGACGATTCGATGGAGAACATCGACCCAATCAGTCTGCGGGTATCCGGTCAGGTCCTTCTCGAGTTGTTGTACAGGGAAGCTGCTGGAATTTGAACAATAAACCATTTCATATTCGCAGTCATCAAAGTACGAACCGATTGAACACGGAAGGTCGCGCCCTTTCGGAGAAGAAAGGGTTGGAGGCTCCATCATCCGAAAATCATACAGCCCCGTTTCTTCTGATTTATTTTTGAACCCTAATTCGAATAATGAGAATCCTACTCACACTCCTTCTTCTGGCCGCTTTGCCCGGATTGGCTCAATACCCTGCGCAATCGGGGGGGCAACGTGACTCTACCCGTGCCAAGGGAGGCCAGATGCGTGATACGGTCGCTTTCCGAAATATGCCTGCCATGGGCAAGGTGATCGGTAGTTTGCGCGACTCCAGTACACGCAAACCGGTTGAGTTTGCTTCTGTGGCGCTACTGAAGGCGAGGGACACCTCTGTAGCCGGAGGCGCCCTGAGTGATGAACGCGGGAATTTCCGCATCGAGGATCTGACTCCGGGCAGGTACTTCATCCGGATCACTTCCATCGGTTATCGACCCCTCGATTCAAAACCTTTCATGCTCAATCCGGCAGATCCCCTCAAGGATTTTGGTACGGTATGGCTGACCACCGCAACTCGGGTGCTCAAAGAAACTGAGGTGGTGGGGGAGAAGGCTGAGTATGTCAACTCGCTCGATAAAAAAGTGTACAACGTGGACAAGAACCTCGTTTCTGCCGGTGGCTCTGTCTCTGATGTTTTGCAGAATGTCCCATCTGTGAATGTGGATATCGACGGCAGAATCAGTCTTAGGGGAAGTGAACAGGTTACGGTGCTGATTGACGGTAAACCGGCCGGCCTGACCCAGGACAACCGCGGTTCGATCCTGCAGCAACTTCCGGCAAACAGCATCGACCAGATTGAAGTCATCACCAATCCTTCCGCCAAGTACGATGCGGAAGGCATGTCGGGAATCATCAACATCAAGACGCGAAAGGATAAGAATCCCGGGCTTAATGGTTCTATCACGGCCGGAGCAGGTACCCGCGATAAATACAATGCCTCTTTGCAGCTGAACCGCAGAACGCGTTCGCACAATGCATTCTTCAATTACGGATACCGCGACGACCGCCGTTTCTTTTTCGGTGACAACATCCGGACCAACACCTTCGGTGAAACCCTGTCGTACCTGTCCGGCGACAACGACGGGTACAACGATAACATCTCGCACAATATCAAGGGCGGTGTCGATTTTTACATCAATGATTACAATACGCTCGGCTTTTCCGGTGGAGTCAACCTGCGTGACGAAAAAAGAAGGGATCTCTCCATTACGCGCGAGGAGGATGCATCCTTTGCGGTGATCAGCGGATTTGAAAGGCTGAATACTGCCATGGAAAAAAACAGAATTTACGATGGAAGTATCGATTACCGTCGTACGTTTCCGGGGACCAAGAAGGAACTCACGGCAAGTGTAAACCTCAACAATAATAACCGCGATAACGAGAACACATTTTCCACCGACACTTCCGGATCGGGATTCGATCAGCTTCAACGGGTTCTAACGGATATCCCGGCATGGAGCGGAGTCGCTCAGATCGATTTGGTTTTACCCCGCGAACGTTGCAAATGGGAGACGGGGCTGAAAGCTACTTTGCGTAACAGCGACGGGAGCCAAACTTCCGATCGCTATAATTTTATTGACAACTCATGGATTCCGGACGAAAGCTTCAACGACCGGTTTATCTTCAATGAGTGGGTGTATGCCGGCTATGTCACCTGGACGGGCCGCTGGAAGATTTTCGAACTCAGTGCCGGACTCCGTGCCGAACAGACATTCATCACGGGCGATTCCAAAAGTCGGGATACCACCTTTACCCGCGATTTTCTCAATCTTTTCCCCTCCGGTGCGATCAAATACACTTTTTCGGAAGGCAAGGATATCCAACTCAGCTATTCAAGACGTATCAACCGCCCGCGAGAGGGACAACTGAACCCGTTCAAGAATGTAACCGATTCCATCAATATTTTCATCGGTAACCCTGCAATTCTTCCTGAATTGACTCATTCTTTGGAGTTAGGCTATGTGGGTCGGTTCAAGGAGCAAAGCATCTCGGCCAGCGTATTTTACCGATACACCGATGATTTCTCTCAGCGTTTCAGAACGATCGACACAACCACGGTTCCGGCAATTACTACTCAAACATTCGTGAATTACAGTTCCTCGGAAAACCTGGGTTTCGAAGTGGTGCTCCGCAACAGTTTTCTCAAGATAATGACTTCAACGCTTACGCTGACGGCGTTTTACAATAGCGTGAATGGAACCAATATCGGCTCGGATCTGGTGAGTGATGTGTGGAGCGGTGATGTTCGAGCCAACATCGGTGCTAAAGTCAGCAAATCATTTTCAGTGCAGCTTACCGGAAATTACATGGCTCCCCGTGAGCAACCCCAGGGTACGTTCAGGGGTATGAGTGGTGTCGATTTCGGTTTCAAATACGATTTCAAAGGGGGAAAATGGACGCTCAACGGTTCGCTTTCAGACATCTTCGATACACGTGATTTTCGTGTTGACAACTACGGGGAGGGTTTCCGTGTCGAATTCATGCGCAAGCGTGAGTCGCGCGTAGGTTCTTTTACGCTCAGTTACCGATTCGGCAAAGCGGAGCAAGCGCGTGAAAGGCGAAAGGGAAGCCGTGGAGGAGATCAAATGCAGCAAAACGATATGATGGATTTTTAATCTCATCTCTTTGGTAGGATGATGCGAATGACATCACCATGGACAGAAAACAATTCCTCCGGTCAGGGGTGCTCATGACGGCCGGTATGATGACGCTTCATGAGTTTTCGGGTTTCGCCTCTGCTTTGAAGGGTTCAGAATCACTTATGCCTGCCCTGTTCGCAGGCCATGGTAGTCCGATGAATGCGATTGAAGACAATGCCTTCACCCGGAAATGGAAAGAGCTGGGGAAATCCCTTCCCCGTCCCAAAGCTATACTCTGTGTTAGTGCACACTGGATGACCCCGGGCAGCACACGGGTAACTGCAATGGATAAACCCCGCACTATTCACGATTTTGGTGGTTTCCCCGAAGAACTCTTCCGACAGCAGTATCCCGCCCCCGGGGCCATCGCTGCAGCCGCCGAGACAGTGGAGCTGGTGCAACAGCCGAAGATCCTTCCTGACCACGACTGGGGCCTCGATCATGGCTGCTGGTCGGTGTTGTTGCCCATGTTTCCACAGGCCGATATTCCTGTTTTCCAACTCAGTCTCGATTTGAACAAGCCTCCCAGGTGGCATTACGAACTGGCTTTGCAGCTCAAAGCGCTGCGTTCGCGAGGCATCATGGTAGTGGGTAGTGGAAATATCGTACACAATCTGGGTCGTATGCAGTGGGACGGTAAGCCATATGACTGGGCCCTGGAGTTCGATGACTGGTCGCGCGACCGGATTGATGCCGGAGATCATCAGGCGTTAATAGAGTATTCAAAAAAAGGGGCGCTCGCCCAACTGGCCATCCCCACCAACGAGCATTACCTTCCCATGTTGTACATCTTGGCCATGCAAACCAACACCGATAGGCTGACATTCTTCAACGAACAGACCGTGATGGGGTCGGTTTCCATGCGCTCGTTCCTGCTATCCTGATGTCACCGTATACCGAGGCTCAACAAAAGGTCTAACTTTGCCCGTCCCATGTCATCAGTCCGCGAAAACTCAGATAAACGCTACATCCGGTACGTCTGGCTTTTGGTTTTATCACCCGTTTTGGGAATCGTCGCCCTTGTCGGATTGACCGCCGCCGGTCTCTTCGGTGAGTTGCCCACTTTCGAGGAATTGGAAAATCCCAAAAGTAGTCTTGCCAGCGAGGTGTACTCAGCCGACCTTAAGACCTTGGGGAAGTACTACGTGCAAAACAGGGTCAATATTCATTTCGACGACCTTTCTCCCAATTTGGTGCACGCCTTGCAAGCTACCGAGGATGTCCGTTTTGAGGAGCATTCGGGAGTCGATATCCGTGGATTGTTCCGCGTGTTTTTCAAAACCATCATCCTCCAGCAACAGTCGGGAGGAGGAAGTACATTAACACAACAGCTCGCCAAGAATCTTTTCCCCCGTGAGGACATGAACAAGGTTCAGCTGATATTCCGAAAGCTCAAGGAGTGGATCATCGCAGTCAAACTCGAGCGCAATTATACCAAGCAGGAGATCCTGGCGATGTACCTCAATACGGTGGAGTTCGGGAATAATGCATTCGGAATTAAATCGGCCACGACAACTTATTTCAACAAGACACCGGCCGAACTCAAAATTGAGGAGGCATCCTTGTTGGTTGGAATGCTCCAGGCACCGAGTCGGTACAATCCTGTGCGGAACCCGAACAACGCGCTCACGCGCCGAAACACTGTTATCGCTCAGCTTGAAAAATACGGCTTCATCACTGATACCGTTGCCGATTCCGTCTCTGCGTTGCCGATTAAACTCGACTTCAGGCAGGAAAGCCATCTGGAGGGGCCGGCCCAGCATTTCCGGGAGGTACTCCGGCTTGAACTCATCCAATGGTGCAAGGAGCACACCAAGGCCGACGGATCGCCCTACAACCTTTATCGGGATGGACTGCGTATTTATACAACGATTGATTCCCGCATGCAGCGTTATGCAGAAGGAGCTGTCCGCGAGCACTTCACTGATTTACAGAAGACATTTTTCGACCATTGGAAGGGTCGTGTAGCCTGGTCCGATCAACCCCAGATCATTGACGAGGCCATGCGGAGGAGCGAACGTTACCGCCGGGCAAAAGCTGCTGATTTAACTGACGCGGAGATCCGTGCAGAATTCAACAAGAAGATACCGATGACCGTGTTCAGCTGGAAAGGCGAAGTGGATACTACCATGAGTCCCATGGATTCCATTCGGTACTACAAGATGTTTTATCAGACGGGATTCATGTCAATGGAACCCCAATCAGGATACGTACGCGCCTGGGTGGGTGGAATCGATTACAAGCATTTCAAATACGATCATGTGAAGGATGGCAAACGGCAGGTCGGCTCCACATTCAAGCCTTTCCTCTATACCCTGGCCATGCAGGAAGGCTACTCGCCCTGTTACGAGGTGCCCAACGTGCCGGTCACCATCATGGGTCAGGACGGAGTCCCCTGGACCCCTTCCAACTCGGACGCCAAGTACGGAGGTATGATGTCGTTGAAAGAGGCTCTCGCGAATTCGGTCAACTGCATTTCCGCTTACCTGATGAAACAGTTCGGTCCGGATGCGGTGATCCAGGTGGCCCGAAAGATGGGCATTACCGGTTCCATAGAGCCGTATCCCAGTGTTGCACTCGGCACCCCTGACATCTCGGTCTTTGAGATGGTGGGGGCGTATTCCACCTTTGCAAACAAGGGTGTTTACACACGTCCACAGTATATTCTACGCATCGAAGACAAAAACGGCGTAGTGTTACAGGACTTCGTACCTCGAAAGGTGGAGGCGATCAGTGAGGAAACCGCCTACCTGATGCTTGACCTTTTGAAGGGTGTGACCCAGTTCGGCACAGGATTGCGTTTGCGGGGGTCCAAATACGGATTCACCAACCCGATCGCCGGCAAGACCGGAACCACCCAGAATAACAGCGATGGATGGTTCGTGGGCATCACGCCGGAACTGGTGAGCGGTGTGTGGTCTGGCTGCGAAGACCGGGCGGTGCATTTCCGTACAACACAGCTCGGGCAGGGCGCCAACGTGGCGCTACCGGTATGGGGACTTTATATGAAGAAAGTATTTGCCGATCCGTCGTTGAACTACTCCCAGGGGGATTTTGAAAAACCGGAAAAACCTGTCCGCGTTGAACTCGATTGTAGCAAATACAAGAATCCCGTGCAGGAACAGAACGAAGGAGATGAATTCGGAATTTGATTCTTTCAACAGTATTGTTCCTTTCTTTTCGGGCGGTCTGATTTCCCTATTTTTGATGAAGAATCTAATCGTATGAACAAAGTGGTTTCCGGGCCCGATGAGGCCATTAGCGATATTCAGGATGGTGCTGTCATGATGCTCGGAGGCTTCGGCTTGTGTGGCATTCCCGAGAATTGCATCTCTGCACTTGTGCGCAAAGGCGTAAAGGAGCTCACCTGTATCTCCAACAATGCCGGTGTGGATGATTTCGGTATCGGGTTGATGCTTCAGACCCGCCAGGTGAAGAAGATGATTTCATCCTATGTGGGGGAAAACGCCGAATTCGAACGCCAGCTGCTCAGCGGAGAGCTCGAGGTCGATCTCATCCCGCAAGGTACACTGGCCACCCGTTGCATGGCTGCTGCCTACGGTATGCCTGCAGTATGGGTCAGGGCCGGTGTCGGAACGGAGATCGCCGAAGGAAAGGAGGTCAGGAATTTCAAAGGAGTGGATTATCTCCTTGAGCATGCTTTCGATGCCGATTTCGCAATTGTCAAAGCCTGGAAGGGCGATACGCATGGCAACCTCGTCTTTCGCAAAACCACGCGCAACTTCAACATGCAGATGGCCATGGCCGGACGCATCACCATTGCTGAGGTGGAGGAACTCGTGCCTGCTGGTCAGCTTGACCCTGATGCTATCCATGTCCCCGGTATCTACGTGCACCGCATCTTCCAAGGCAGTGATTACGAGAAGCGGATAGAGCAGCGGACTGTGCGGAAATTGATGTGATGATGAGTTGATGTGATGATGTGGTGATTCCCCCTTGTATAAACGTGGATTATATTGGTCCCTGAGCATGTCGAAGGGCGATGGTTCGACAAGCTCACCAACCGGAAAAATACCGATCCTTGAGTCTGTCGAACGGCGACGAAGTGGCGATTTGATGATGTAGTGTTTTGATTATGCCCACCCTGGTTGATCACCGATGTCGACAAAAGCAATACTAAAACATCCATCCGCCTTTTTTGAATTAGCCGTTTTCAATCGTTTAAAATGGGTGGTGCTTATTTCTAATGCATCGAATTGTTTCTCTTGTTTACTTTTGGGGATTGAATAAAGGTTTCGTTTTTCAAGAACCGATTTAAGTTTTTTTTAAATCATTATGCGCACTGATAAAGGCCCAAATCTTATTGTTGAAATAACATTTCAATTTTCGCTCAAGGTGATTGACTACACGGAAACTCTGCTCGTAGATCGTAAATACCGAATGGCCGATCAGCTATTCAGGTCCGCCACGAGCATCGGTGCGAATGTCAGGGAAGCACAGAATTCTGAAAGCAGGATTGACTTCATCCACAAGATGAAGGTTGCCGCCAAAGAAGCAGACGAAACATTGTACTGGCTGGAATTGTGCATGACTTCTCCTCATTACCCCTGTTGTCGCGGACTAATGGCCGATATTGCATCCATTTCAAGAATATTGTCGAAGATCATAGGCACAAGCAAACGATTCATTTCACAGCAGTAAGTTTGCAACGAGGTATTTTTTATTTTTGAAGGGAATACGTCTTTTGCTGAATCATCATCAAATCATCAAATCAGCACATTATCAAATCACTAAGTTGTGTTAGACAAAATCGGAATCGCAAAACGCATCGCTAAAGAGGTTAGGGACGGTTACTACGTCAATCTCGGCATCGGTATCCCTACTCTTGTAGCCAATTATATTCCCCGGGGCGTTAATGTCACCCTCCAATCGGAAAACGGTATGCTGGGCATGGGGCCGTTCCCTATCGAGGGTGAAGAAGACCCTGATCTGATCAACGCAGGCAAGCAGACCATCACCGAGGTGCCCGGTACGGCTTATTTTGATTCCGCGCTCAGCTTCGGAATGATCCGCGCGGGCAAAGTTGACCTGACCATCCTGGGAGCCATGGAGGTCAGCGAAGATGGTGATATCGCCAACTGGAAGATCCCGGGGAAGATGGTCAAGGGGATGGGCGGTGCAATGGATCTCGTTGCTGCGGCCAAGAACATCATCGTGGCCATGCAGCATGTGAACAAGGCAGGTGAAAGCAAGCTTTTACCCAAATGTACTTTGCCTCTCACCGGGGTGCGTTGCATCAAAAAGATCGTAACGGAACTCGCCGTACTCGATGTGGTTCCCGGTAAAGGTTTTGTACTGCTGGAACGGGCGCCCGGAGTAACGGTGGAGGAAATCCGAAAAGCCACGGCAGGGAAGCTGGTGGTGGAAGGGGAAATACCCGAAATGATAATCGACTAAACAATTGATGAGGGGGTTCTTCAGGTTTTCTTCAAGCCCGGCGGCCCTTTTCATCTTTTCATTCG